>JBJKSV010000819.1:0-3168 GCA_046703605.1 Limisphaerales bacterium | reverse complement strand
GTGAATTGTGGGTATCTGGCGCGGCGGCGCGGGTTATCCCCTGGGCCGAGACCAGCAGGGACAGCAACAAGAAAGGCAAGCACTTCATTTGCCGGGCATCCTGACTCAATCAGGCCGGGCCGTCAATTTGAGAGTTGCGCTACAAAAGCCTCTCCACGATGAAGCCATGGCGCTGGGCGATCCTCGATGCCGTGGAAAGATCAATGAATTCGTCGGCGTGTTTGAAGATGCGTAGCTCCAGCACCTCGGCCACCACTTTGAACGGCTTTACCCCAAGGAGTTCGGCCAGGTCCCGAATCTCGATATAATCCGGCACGAAAATCCGCTTGCCCGATTCACCAGGCTCCAACAAATCGCGCGCCGTGCGCTTGGGCGGCCTGGGTGGCGGCTGTGGCGGCCCACCCGCGAAAGCCGGTTGGGTCTCCGGGATTGTCCCGGGCGGCGGTTTGGACTCATCGTCGCTCATGGACCTGTGTTTGATCCTCCCCGCAGGCCCCGCTCCCGTTCCAGCAAGGTCGGGTGCGAGTAGTAGAAGCCGCTATAGAGCGGGTGAGGGGTGAGGTTGCTCAAGTTTTTCTCGTTGAGCTTGCGCAGCGCGCCGATCAAGGCCTCGGCGCCGCGCGTCACCTCCGCCGCGAAAGCATCCGCCTCGTACTCGTAATGGCGCGACCACCAGTGCATGACAGGCGAAAACCAGAATGTCACCACGCCAGACAAAAGGCCGAACAGGAGCAGGGCAGGCACGATGCTGCCCGGCTCGAACCCGAAACTGCGGTAGAACCAGGATTGTTGCGCCAGCAGGGCCAGGGCATAGAATGCCGCCAATGAACCCAAGGCGGAGGCGATGAGCATCTTGAGGACATGCCTCCTTTTGGAATGGCCGATCTCATGCGCCAGAACCGCTTCCAATTCCGGCTCGGCCAATTGCTGGATGAGGGTGTCGAAGAGCACGATTTTTCGGAACTTGCCGAATCCGGTGAAAAACGCATTGGAATGCCGCGACCGTTTGCTGCCGTCCATGACCTGGATGCGCCGGGCATGAAAGCCGGTCCGCTCCGCCAGCGCCAATAAGCGTTGGCGCAGGCTGCCTTCGGGCAAAGGCGTGAACTTATTGAAGAGCGGCAGGATGAGCGCAGGCGCCAGCAATGTCATCAGTAGTTGGAATGCCAGCAGCGCCCCCCAGGCCCACAGCCACCACCACGGTCCCATCCATTCCACCAGCTTGAGTATGAGCCACAGCAGGGGGAACCCCAGGAGCAGGGCCAGGAGCAGACCTTTGACCCGATCCATCCACCAGGTGCGCTGGGTCGTCGTATTGAAACCAAATCGGGCCTCGAGCCGAAACTGGTGATACCAATCAAGAGGCAGGCTGGGCAGCGCCAGCACCACTCCAGTGGCAAACAGGAAGGCCGCCATGGCCGCGGCCGATCCTCCCAGCCAACGCGTGAACAGGCGCATTCCCCAAGGCAATACGCCGCTGAAGAGCACAAGAAGCAAGATGAGCGCATCGTAGGTCAGTTCGACCTGGCTCAGCCTTCCCTTGGCCAGCGTGTAATCGACTGATTTCCGGTAGGTCGGTGCATCGATGGACTCCTTGAATGCCTCCGGAACGGAGCCGGAATGACAGCGCACATTCCGTCCATTGAGCCGCTCCAGCCAAAGCTGGGCGGCCCATTTGACGGCGATCAATACGATAACGAGGCCGATAAACATGGACTAGCGCCCCGCGGCCAACTGCCGCCATGAGGCGCTGGAAAAAATAGCCCAGCCGGGCGATAATGTTAAGGAGATGATGTTGGTATTGTTGGAACTCGGTTGAGAGGAACACCAGCATGGACCAGCAATCTGAGATTTGAACTTGAGATCTCAAATGCCGGGCCGGCCGCAGTGCTTCTAAACCGAAGTCTGAGAAAAGGAGGTTAGACATGAAAAGGTTCTTGAGTAGCAGCGCAGTTTGGGTGGTTGTCGCGGGTTTCTGGCTTTGTATGACGCAAGGCCTTCAGGCCCAATGGCCCGGTGTGGCGCGCCCGGTACAACCGCCATTTATTCCACCAACCCTGACACCCCCATCCCTAACACCTCCCTCGATGGCCCTGCCACCATCAATGCCTCCGGCGATCAATTCCCCCCTGCTCAATCCGCCAGCCACGACAGCACCGTGGCTGACGCCTCCGACGCTCAATCAGCCTGACTTGGCCGCTCCCTTTACGACGCCGCCGGTCTTTACCCCTCCGTTCATGGCGCCCCCTTCTCTGCCGTCCCAGACTCCCCCCGTCGTGGGACCGGGCGTGTCCGGCTGGAGCCAGGCCAACAATCGCCTCTTCTGGCCGTGGCCTTATACGGACCAGGAGTTGCTCGGAAACGTGAATCTCCAGTTTTCACGAGACGGGTTCCTTAACGCGGCAGGGATTCAAGTCCAGGTCCATCGCGGCATCGTTGTACTCAGGGGCGTTGTGCCCAGTTGGCGGGACTTCAATCGGGCACAGACCGATGCCATGAGGGCGGGCGCCGCCTACGTCAGAAATCAGCTTCGCATCTCGGGCCGTTGAGCGGCTGCGGGCCGCGTGACAATATTGTCATGCTCTAGTTCTTGATTTTCCGGCTCCAGTCAACTTCATTCAATGCTGATCCCGTTGGGGTCAGAATGCGAGCCGTGGGTTTCGCTTGTACGTATGACAAAGACGTTTCCAATCCTGCTGGCGGCCGGAGTGCTTGGAGCGGGCGGCTGCGCCCGGTTTCATTCGCAGCCGCTATCGGCGGCAGCCAGCCTGGCGGATTTCCAGCAGCGATCTCTCGCCAACGCGTCGCTGCGCGCTTTTCTGGAGACAAATCATGTCGCCGGCGAATGGCCCTTGCCGAGTTGGGACTTGCGCGACCTGACCATCGCCGCCTTCTATTACCAGCCGGACCTTGCGGTGGCCCGCGCTCAGTTGCTCGCGGCCCAGGCCGCTCGAATCACGGCCGGTGCGCGACCGAATCCGACCGTCTCCGTGACGCCCGGATTCGATTCCGGCATTCCTGATAATCCCAGTCCCTGGCTGGTGCCAATAACGATGGATTGGCCCATTGAGACCGCCGGCAAACGGGGCAAGCGCATCGCCGTAGCGGAACACATGGCCGAGGCCGCGCGCTGGGGCCTGGTCGGCACAGTCTGGCAGGTGCGCAGCC
>JBJKSV010000818.1:0-6477 GCA_046703605.1 Limisphaerales bacterium | reverse complement strand
CGGTATATTGCGGTGGGAGCCACGCTCAGGAAGCTTGGCCGGACCTATCCCCTCTCCGGCACCCAGGGACACTGGTCGATGGAGCGGCGTCCGATTGTGCGCGAGGTCGATCTGGATCAGTACCGGCAGCACCCGAACTTTGCGCAGGACATGAGGGAGTTGGAGATTCCGGGAGCACAATCGCTGTATCCGAACCCGTTCGACCAGCTCAAGAAGCAGGGGCTTCACCAATGGGCAATGTCGATTGACTTGAATAAATGCACCGGCTGCTCGGCCTGCATGGTGGCGTGTCAGAGCGAAAACAACGTGCCCATCGTGGGCAAGGAGCAGGTAGGACGCAGCCGGGAAATGCATTGGCTGCGGCTGGACCGGTACTACGCAGGGCCGGAGACCCCGCTGGAACGGTTCCAACGGGATGACCAGCAACAGTTTCAGACGTGGATAGACGACCCGCAGGTAGTGGTGCAGCCGATGCTCTGCCAGATGTGCGAAGCGGCGCCTTGCGAGAACGTTTGCCCGGTCAATGCGACCTCGCATAGCGAAGAGGGTCTCAACGTAATGACCTATAACCGTTGTATCGGCACTCGCTACTGCTCGAACAACTGTCCTTACAAGGTGCGCCGGTTCAACTTCTTCGATTACAACAAGCGCCCGATCAACGACCACAAACTCTATCTGGGGCCGCTGGCGACACGCCCGAAGATAGAAATCGACCTCATGGAGATGGTCAAGAATCCGCAGGTGACGGTTCGGATGCGCGGCGTGATGGAGAAATGCACCTATTGTCTGCAGCGGATCGAGGCGGCCAAGATAGCGCAGAAGATGAAGGCGGGGGCCTCCGGGGATGTGATCGTTCCAGCCGACTCATTCACGACCGCCTGCGCCCAGGCCTGCCCTGCGGGCGCCATCGTTTTCGGCAACGAGAAAGACCCTCAGAGCCGCGTTTCAAAACTGAAGAAATGGGACCGGAATTATGCCGTGCTGGACTCGCTCTTAACCAAGCCCCGCACGACGTATCTCGCCCGTGTCCGCAACCCCAATCCCGCAATGCCCGATTACTACGCAGCGCCCATGACCTTCCAGAACTATGAGAAGAGGGCGGGCAATCCGTTCGAAAAGGCGAGAGAGGCCGAACCGGCGTCGATCTCCGGCGTGGCCGGTGAGAAAGGAGCGATCTAATGGCCGCTCCAGCAGGTACAACGCTCGATTTGGTTGAGGCGCCGATTCGGGTGCCGCAGCCGCCGGCAGAACTGGAACGGACGCCGTTAGTAGCCAATAACCGGAGCTTTGGGTGGCTCTCGAACCGGGTGGCCTCGCTGATCGAGAACAAGGCGCCCGGGTGGTGGTGGGTGTTGTTTTCAATCAGCCTGCTAGATTTAGGGCTGCTCATCTTCTGTATGAGCTACGAGATCTCGACGGGCGTGGGGGGTTGGGGCAACAGGCGTCCGGCGATGTGGGGATGGGGCATCGTCAACTTTGTGTGGTGGATTGGTATTGGGCATGCCGGCACACTGAACTCGGCGATTCTCTTTTTGCTGCGCCAGCGGTGGCGGACGGCGATCAACCGCGCCGCGGAGGCGATGACAATTTTTGCGGTCATGTGCGCGGGGATTTACCCCCTCATCCACGTAGGCCGCGTGTGGTATGACTGGTGGCTCTTTCCGATCCCGAACTCGAATTCAATTTGGCCGCAGTTTCGTTCGCCGCTGATGTGGGACGTGTTTGCCGTCTCGACCTACTTCACGGTGTCGGTGCTGTTTTGGTACATGGGCCTGATCCCGGATTTGGCGGTGATGCGTGACCGGTCCAAGACCAAAGTGCGGCAGTTTCTTTACGGGCTGTTTGCGCTGGGCTGGACCGGCTCGAACCGCGCCTGGAGCAATTACGAGAAGGCCTATTTGCTCTTGGCCGGGCTTTCGACACCGCTGGTGCTTTCGGTCCATTCCACCGTTTCGCTGGATTTCTCCGTCTCGCAGGTCTCCGGATGGCATACGACCATTTTCCCGCCGTACTTCGTGGCTGGCGCGATTTTCTCCGGGTTTGGGATGGTGCTGACGCTGGTCATTCCGTTGCGGTCGATTTTCAAGCTCCAGGACATCATCACGATGAAGCACATCGAGACGATGTGCAAAGTGACTTTGGCGACCGGTTCAATGGTTGGTTACGCCTACATGATGGAGTTTTTCATTGCCTGGTACAGCGGCAACCCCAACGAGGCCTTCCATTTCAGCAACCGCGCGCTGGGGCCCTACCAGTGGGCATGGATCCCCATGATCGCCTGCAACGTGCTCATCCCGCAGCTCTTCTGGTTCAAGAAGCTGCGGCGGAACCTGGTGCTCGTATTCATCGTTTCGATCCTGGTCAACGTGGGCATGTGGTGCGAGCGATTCGTCATCATCGTAGTCTCGCTCACTCGGGAGTTCCTGCCCTCGAGCTGGCATTACTTCCGTCCGACCTGGGTGGATATTGGGACGTATGTGGGCACGTTCGGGCTGTTTTTCACTTGTTTCCTGTTATTCCTTCGATTTCTGCCAATGATCGCTGTTTCTGAAATCAAAGGGGTCACCCCTCAAGCCGATCCACATCATCCTTTGGGCGGCGCCAAAGTCCCGCAGTTTGTTCACGAGGAGCATTGACCGACTATGACCGAGACGCTAACGGAAACATCAAAGCCCTACGGCATTGTGGCCGAGTTCACGACGGCCGCGTCGATTCTTCACGCGGCCGAGTTGGTGAGGAACGCCGGCTTTCGGCAGTGGGATGTGTACACGCCCTTCCCGGTGCATGGCATGGACAAGGCCATGGGCTTGAGGAATTCGAAGGTAGGCTGGTTTACGTTTGTAGGCGGGGTGATTGGCTACGCCAGCGGCATGATCATGATCTGGTACATGAACGCCTTCGATTACCCTATTGTGATTGGGGGAAAGCCAATGTTCAGCCCTTACTCGGCTTTCCCGCCTTCGTTCGAGTTAACCATTTTATTCGGGGCTTTCGGGTCGCTAATTGGGATGTTGTTTTTAAACCGGCTGCCGCGCCTTTATCATCCGTTGCTCAAAAACAAACGCTTTTCCCTGGTGACGCATGACCGGTTTTACGTGGTCATCGAATGCGACGACCCGAAGTATTCGGAGGTAGATACACGAAAGATGCTGGAAGAGGCGGGCAGCCGGCACATCGAGGTGGTGGAGGACTAATGCGTTACTTTTTCGCAATTCTTGGTCTGTGCGTCCTGGTGGTGATCAGCGTGTTCGGATTTCGCGGAATGCACTCGAGCAAGCCGACGCTCTACATCTTTCCGGACATGGAGTGGCAATACAAACTGCGGCCGCAATATCCGGATTCGTTCTTTGCCAACGGGCGGACTTCGCAAAAGGCGGTGCCCGGAACCGTCGAGCGTGGCACGCCGATTCAGACTCCGAACGGCCCGGTTTATCCTTACGAGGATTCGCCGGTGAACACGGGCCTGATTGCCGGGACGACGAATTTCGTGGCCACGATCCCGTTGCCTGTAACGGCTCAAATGGTCGAGCGCGGAAGGCAGCGGTTTATGATCAACTGTTCGCCCTGCCATGGGGCGCTGGCGGATGGCAACGGGATTACGAAGCGAATCGGGGCGATGGCCGTGGTCGCCGATCTGCACGATAAACGCATCGTCGAGATGCCTGATGGCGAGATCTTTTATGTTATTACGCATGGACGCAACCTCATGCAACCCTACGGCCCCAGCGTGACGATCAAGGATCGCTGGGCGATTGTCTCTTATGTGCGCGCGCTCCAACTCAGCGAGTTGGGCTCAACCAACGATGTGCCACAGGCCCTGCGGGCCTCTCTGGAGAAGTGAATATGAATGATCCATCCACAGGGACACCCCTGGACCTGGGCAAGTGGCGGAACGCGCCGAAGCTCCTGATGGGAGTGGGCGGGGCGTTGTCGCTAATCGGTCTGTTTGTCAATCGCGAGCAGTTCGCTTATTCGTGGCTGCTGTCGTTCATGTTTTTCCTGAGCCTGTGCCTGGGATCATTGTTCCTGATCCTCATGCATCATCTGTTTGATGCGTCCTGGACGGTGCCCATCCGGCGTTTCTGCGAACACATAGCGGCGCTGCTGTTTCCTTGGATGGCGGTGCTGTTCCTGCCCATCGCGATTTTGGCGCCGGACCTTTACACGTGGATGCACGTCAACCCTCAGTTCGATCATGCGCTGAGGGTGAAGCAGCCTTTGTTCACGTGGTGGATGTTCGAGATTGTGGCGATGTTCTGTTTCCTGGTGTGGGGAGTTCTGGCGCATCGCTTGCGCTATTGGTCGCTTCAGCAGGATAAGACAGGTGAGGCGCGCGCGACGCACCGGATGCGCCGTTACTCCGGCCCGGGGATTTATATCTATGCTATAACCCTGACCATAGCGGCGATTATGTGGGTCAAGGCCCTGGATTATCAGTGGTATTCAACGATTTACGGCGTCTATTACTTCGCCGGGAGCGTGTGGCTGGCCATTGCCACGGCTTACATCATCACGATGGTGCTGGACCGGCAGGGCATCCTCACGGCGGTCATGCATGAACACCAGTATTACTATCTCGGCTCGCTCCTGTTCGCCTTTACGGTCTTCTATGCGTACATCGCGTTTGCCCAATACTTCATCATCTGGAACGGCAACATGCCCGACGAAACGTCCTGGTATGTCTTGCGGGAGCGCGGCACCTGGTGGTGGATTTCAATGGTGATTATCTTTGGCCATTTCTTCATCCCGTTCCTTGGCCTGTTGCGCATCGATGTGAAGAATGTGTTCGCTTACATGACACCGCTCTGCATCTGGGCGTGGGCGATGCACTGGGTGGACCTTTGTTTCAATATTATGCCCGTCCTCCATCCGGCGGGCTTTGCGCCAAGCTGGCAGGATATAACGAGCTTTGCCTTTATGGGGGGACTGCTTTCGTGGCGGTTCCTGGCCGAGTTTGAGAAGTACCCGCCCTATCCGATCAAAGACCCGCGACTGAGCGAGGCGATGGGGCTTTATCATCCGATACCGGCGCAGATTTCAGGCGGAGAACTGGATCAGACCGACCAGTTCCGCGACGCGCCGCCTCAGTTCGCCGACGCACCCCCCCAATTCGGAGGAACCAATCAATGAATTCGCAGCCGAAACCACCCCGCACTTCCTGGATCACGACCTTGGCGGTTCTTGGGGCATTTCTCATCGTGGCCGCGCTGGTTGGGGCAATGCGCCATTACACCCAACCGCCGCCTATCGACGGCAAGCGCGCCGCCGAACGCGCCAAAGACCTGGCCGAGATGCGCGCCGCCAACGCTGAGGCGCTCAACACCACCGCCTGGATTGACAAATCCAAGGGCTTAGTTCGCCTCCGGATCCAGGATGCTATGAAGATCGTTGAGCGCGAATGGGGCAGCGACCCGGCGGCGGCACGTTCCAACCTCATCGCGCGAGTTGAAAGGCCACCGCTCCGCCGCCGAAACCAAAGGCAGCGCCAAACCCCTTCGAGTAAGCATGGTGTCGTCCGAAGCAATGACCCAGAGTTCACCAGTCCAGTCGCAGGGCACGGCGACGATGGCCTCCAGTGCTCCAGCGCCGAGCGCGGCTGTCCCGGCTGCCACCGACACGCAGCCCCCTGTTGCCAGCCCGGGTGAGATCGATTTTTCGTGCCGGCTGCCGCTGTTGGTCTTGTTCCTGAGCGGCGCGGTGTGGCTGCTGATTGCCTCTGTTTTCGCGCTGATCGGCTCCATCAAGTTCCATGCGCCGGGCTTTCTGGCGGATACACCGTGGCTGACTTATGGACGCGCTCGGCCTGCCTTTGTCGATTCACTGCTCTACGGATTCTGCATTCAGGCGGGCCTGGGTGTGGGTCTTTGGCTCCTGGCGCGGCTGGGTCAAACCAAGCTGAACAGGCGTTGGGCCGTGACTGCCGGCGCTGCGGTGTGGAATCTGGGTCTAACCATCGGGGTGATTGGCATTTTGGGCGGGGATAGCTCCGGATTCGCGGGATTTGAAATCCCGCGCTACGCGATTCCGCTCATGTTCGTGGGTTACCTTATGGTGGCGTATGGGAGCATCGTCGTTTTCAACCAGCGCCGCCAGCGTGAGTTGTTTGTTTCGGAGTGGTTTCTTCTCGCGGCCCTGTTTTGGTTCCCATGGATCCTTTCCACTGCCGCCATGCTATTAGACGCCTTCCCGGTGCGCGGTGTCGTGCAGGCTATCATTTCCTGGTGGTACTCGAGCAACCTGCAAACCGTCTGGCTCGGGCTGGTGGGTTTGGCGGCGAGTTTCTACATGCTCCCGAAGTTTCTCGCCCGTCCGCTGCATACTCGATATCTGGCCCTTTTCACCTTCTGGACTCTGATACTTTTTGGCACCTGGACGGGGGTTCCGGCATCCGCTCCGGTGCCGGCTTGGATTCCAGCGTTGAGCACAGCCCCGACTGTGCTCACTCTCCTGACGGTCATTGCGGTGGCTGTGAGCTTC
>JBJKSV010000817.1:0-5948 GCA_046703605.1 Limisphaerales bacterium | reverse complement strand
AGCAGGCGGGAGCTAAGCCCGTCCCCCTCGACTTGATTCTCGAGGCCTTGATACGCCCGGCGGTGGAACAGTCCTTCCTTTGCGCCAGCGGCAGCAAGCGGTTCATGCAGCTTTTCGGACGCTGCCTCAGCGAACCGGATGAAGCCGTCGAGCGCCTCATCCACTCCCAGTTTGAGAAGGTCATCGAGCGGTTCGACGCGGCGATTCTGCGCGCGCTGCCCTGGCTTCCACCGCAGGAATTGCATTGGCGGATGAGCTTTGTCGGCGGCGCGCTGCACCACGCCCTGCTGCTTTGTGGCAAACCGAGTTTGATGCCCGCCGGGATGCACCGGCGGTTGAACCCGGAAGAGCTGATTCGCCGCCTCATCTCCTTTACCGCAGCGGGCCTGCGCGGGCCGATGTAGGAAATTTTGACTGTAGATTTGCAATTTATGAGCATTTTCGATTTTCCATTTTCGATTCGCGATTGGCGATTTGCAGTCCGGCGAGTCGGACAAGTCGGACGCGTCCGACCCGTCGGACTACCAGGCCGCAGGCAGGGATGCCCTCGCCACGAGGGGGCATTGGCCTTCATCCTTTGCTTAACCGCGCTGGTCCTGGCCGGCTGCGGCCCTAAGGCCCCCGCACCGGGCGCGTTCAAGCCTCCGCCACCGGAAGTGGGAGTGACCACGGTCTCGACGCAATCGTTGGCCATCACCAACGAGTTTCCGGGTCGCATCGATCCGGTGCGCACCGCCCAAGTCCGCGCGCGGGTCAACGGCATCGTGCTAAAACGGGAATTCGAACAAGGCGCCAACGTGGAGGCTGGCCAGGTGCTTTATGAAATCGACCCTGCCCCTTACCAGGCGGCTCTCGACAGTGCCAAGGCCAGCCTGGCTCAGGCCCAGGCCAACCTGACCCAGGCGCAATTACTGGCGCAACGTTACAAGCCGCTGGTCGGCATCAACGCCGTCAGCAAACAGAACTACGATAATGCTGTCGCCTCGGCGGATCAGGCCAAGGCCTCCGTGCAAGCAGCCCAGGCCTCGCAGGAAATCGCCCAAATCAATCTCGGTTATTGCACCGTGACGGCCCCTATCGCCGGGCGCATCGGCGCGGCCCTCGTGACCGAAGGCGCCCTGGTCAGTGCGACTGCCGCAACTGAAATGGCGGTCATTCAGCAAATGGACCCGATCTACTTTGATTTTACCGAAGCCAGCGCCGACGCCCTGAAACTGATGCAGCAAGCCCAGGCCGGCCAACTCAAGACCATCGCGCCCGGTGAAGCGAGAGTTACGTTGGCGCTGCCCGACGGCACGGTTTATCCGCACGCAGGCAAGCTGCTCTTTGCCGATGTCACGGTGGACCCGACCAGCGGCATGATCACCCTGCGAGCGGAATTTCCCAATCCAAACCATTGGCTGTTGCCGGGTATGTTCGCTGTCGGGCGGCTCGAACAGGCGGTAGCGCCGCAGACCATGCTGATTCCACAACCGTCTGTCATAATTGGCCCCAGCGGCGCCGCCTCGGTCATGCTGGTGAGCTCCGATGACACGGTTTCCTCGCAACCGGTCCAGATTGGCGAGGCGGTGGGCAACGATTGGATCGTTAAGAGCGGCTTGAAGCCGGGTGACCGGGTGATCGTCGATGGTCTCCAAAAGGTCCGTCCGGGAATGAAGGTCAAACCGGCCCCAGTCCAGAGCCTCCAGGAGAATTCCACCCCGCAGCCAGCCGGCAAGTAAAGGGACTAGACCATGCCGAGATTCTTCATTGACCGCCCGATTTTTGCCTGGGTCCTCTCCCTGTTTATCATGCTGGCGGGGTGCATGGCGATTCTTCATCTGCCGGTGGCGCAATACCCCAGCGTCGCCCCGCCCTCCATCTCCATTACCGCCTCCTACGCCGGAGCTTCGGCCCAGACGGTGCAGGATACGGTCACCACGGTTATCGAACAGCGAATGAGCGGCCTGGACCATCTGCTTTACATGTCCTCCAGCAGCAGTGCCAGCGGCCAGTCCACGGTCACCCTCTTCTTTGAACCGGGTACCGACCCGGACCTGGCCCAAGTGCAGGTCCAGAACAAGCTCCAACTGGCCGTCCCGAACCTGCCCGCCACAGTCCAGCAGCAGGGCATCGTGGTCGCGAAATCGACTCACAACTTCCTGATGTTTTTCGCCCTCTCCTCCACGAATAACACCATGGACGCGATCTCGCTGGGCAACTACATCTCCTCGACGGTTCTCGACCCCATCAGCCGCGTCAATGGCGTCGGCGAGGCCGATCTCTTCGGCACCGAATATGCCATGCGTCTCTGGCTCGATCCCCAGAAGATGGAGGACTATAGCGTGACCGCCGCGGATGTCATTGCCGCGGTTCAAGCGCAAAACGCCCAGGTGCCGGTGGGGCAAATTGGCATGTTGCCCGCTGTCAAAGGCCAGGAACTCAACGTCACCTTGCAAGGCCAGAGCACCCTCACCACCCCTAAACAGTTCGGGGACATCCTGCTCCGGGTCAATCAGGATGGCTCCCGCGTCTATCTGCGCAACGTCGCGCGGATCGAACTGGCGGGCGCTAACTATACGAGCGAGGCCCGTGTCAATGGACGCCCCTCAGCCGCTGTCGCCATTCGCCTCGCCCCGGGCGCCAACGCCTTGGCCACGGCGGACGCCGTTAAGGCCAAAGTGAAACAACTTTCCCAGTTCTTCCCGCCGGGCATAATCGTGACATTTCCTTACGATTCCACCGAATTCATTCGGGCCTCGATTCAAGAGGTGGCGATAACGCTGGTTGAGGCGATTGTCCTGGTGTTTCTCATCATCTATTTCTTTTTGCAAAACCTCCGCACCGCGTTCATCCCAACCATTGTTGTCCCGGTTGCCTTGCTGGGCACCTTTGCCGTCATGTACGTCCTGGGCTTCTCCATCAACGTCTTGACTCTCTTTGGCCTCGTCCTGGCGATTGGCATTCTGGTCGATGACGCCATCGTGGTGACTGAAAACGTCGAGCGCATCATGAACGAAGAGGGGCTCTCCCCGCGAGATGCCACCCGCAAGGCCATGGACCAGATTACCGGCGCTCTGATAGCCATCTCCCTCGTCCTCACCGCCGTGTTCATCCCGATGGCGTTTTTCGGCGGGTCGGTGGGCGCCATTTACCGGCAATTCTCCCTTTCCCTGGTGGCGTCCATGGCCTTTTCGGTTTTCCTCGCAATGTCACTGACCCCCGCCCTCTGCGCCAGCCTGTTGCCTCCGGTCGAGCGAGGACACCACGTCCAAAAGCGGGGCTTTTGGGGCTGGTTCAACCGCGAGTTCACCGCCACCACGCACCGCTACGAAGGCTGGGTGAGGCGGACCCTGGGCAGGGCCCCGCGCTACATGCTCATCTACTTGGGCATTGTCGGCGTGGTGGTGTGGCTGTTCATGCGCTTGCCTTCGGCCTTCCTCCCTTCCGAAGACCAGGGTTATTTTATTACCAGCATCCAGTTGCCAGTGGGCGCCACCCAGCAGCGAACCCTCGCCGTGCTCAAACAGATCGAGCATTACTACTTCAGCCAACCCGAAGTCGCCGACGTTATCGACGTAGCCGGCTTCAGCTTCAATGGCCAGGCCCAAAACGCCGCCATCGCGTTCGTCCACCTGAAACCGTGGAGGAAACGGCCCGGCCCGCAGCATTCGGTTCAGGCGGTCATCGGACGCGCCTTCGCGGCCTTGGGAAGGATTCCTGGCGCCATCATCTATCCCTTGAATCCACCTCCAATCCCGGAACTGGGCGTCGCGTCCGGGTTCGACTTTGAACTGGAGGATAAAGGCGGGCTGGGGCATGAGAAACTGATGCAGGCTGAAAAGGACTTGCTGGCGATGGCCGCCAAGGACCCCAACATCACTCAATTGCGCTTGCAGGGCCTCGAGGATACCCCGGAAATCAAGGTCGATGTGGACCAAACCAAGGCCAGCGCGCTGGGCGTTTCCCTGCCAGACCTCAACGCGACGCTTACCACCTGTTTCGGCTCGTTCTACATCAACAATTTTGTCTATCGCAACCGTGTGGAGCGGGTCATCGCTCAACTGGATGCCCCGTACCGAATGCTGCCCCAGGATTTGGGCAAGGTCTATGTGCGCAGCAGTAGCGGCAAGATGGCGCCCCTCTCCGAAATGGTGACGATGCACTGGATCTATGGCTCGCCGGCGTTGCAGCATTACAACGGCTTTCCCTCGTTGGAAATGGTCGGGTCGGCGCCTCCTGGCGTCAGCATCGGCCAGTCAATGGACGCGATGCAGGCCCTGGCCAAGAAGCTGCCAACCGGCATGGGTTACGAATGGACCGGCCAGTCCTACGAGGAGTTGCTCTCCTCCAAACAGGCGCCACTCCTGCTCGGGCTCTCCATCCTCGTAGTGTTCCTTGCCTTGTCGGCCCTCTACGAAAACTGGTCCATTCCGCTGGCGGTCATCCTCGTCGTGCCGCTAGGGGTGCTCGGGGCGCTGCTGGGCGCCGGTATTCGCGGCTTGCCAAACGACGTGTTTTTCAAGGTTGGTCTGCTGACCATCATCGGCCTGTCCGCCAAAAACGCCATCCTCATCGTCGAGTTTGCCAAAGACCTCCAGGCGCAGGGCGTCGGCTTAAACGAGGCCACCCTCACCGCCGCGCGGCTGCGGTTGCGGCCAATTTTGATGACCTCTCTGGCATTTATCCTGGGTGTCCTGCCTCTGGCCATCAGCACCGGCGCCGGCGCGGCCAGCCGCCACGACATCGGCACCGGAGTGGTGGGGGGCATGATTTCGGCCACCATCCTGGCGGTGTCCCTCGTGCCGGTCTTCTATGTCGTTGTCCGCCGGGTGTTTAAAGGACGAGCGCGCCACACCCACGGCACAGCCCCAACAGGCAATGATCTCACCCCGCCAGCCGAAGGAGGCGCCACCTCATGAGACCGCCTCGCATAATCCCCATATTTCCCATGCTACCCATCCACCGTGCCCTGGCCCTGGTCTTTCTGGCCGGGCTGCTGGCCAGTTGCACCCTCATTCCGAAGTATCATCGCCCTCCTCCCAGGATCGCCTCCACCTGGCCCGCCCAAAGCCCAACCAACGCAACGGCAGTTCCGGCGGCGGACATCGGCTGGCACGACTTTTTCCGGGACGCGCGGTTGCGCGACCTCATCGAGTTGGCCCTCACCAATAATCCGGACCTGCGCGTAGCTGTCTTGAACGTAGAGCAAACCCGCGCCCTCTACCGCGTTCAACGCAATGCCCTCATACCCACTGCCTCCGTCAATGCTACCGGCACGCGCCAACGCATCCCCTTCGGCTTCGCCGGCAAAGGCGCCGGGCTGACCTACAATCAGTTTAACGTGAACGTCGGCGTTGCCTCTTATGAGTTGGACCTCTTTGGCCGCGTGCGCAGCCTCAAACGCCAAGCCCTGGAAACCTACTTCGGCACACTCGAGGCCCGTAAAAGCGCCCAGATCGCCCTCGTCGCCGAGGTGGCCACCGCCTATTTGACCGAGCGCGAGGCGACCGACCAATTGGCCGTGGCCCGCCAGACCCTCAAGGCCACCCAGCAGGCGTATGACCTGACGCAACGCAGTTACGAAGGAGGCGTCCTTTCGCAACTCAGCCTCAACACAGCCGAAGTCCTGATGCAAAGCTCTCGCGCCGCGGTCGCCGGCTACGAACAGCAACTCGCTCAGGCCCATGATAACCTCGTCCTCCTGGTCGGACGCCCCTTGCCGGGCACTCTTCCCGCGCCTCAACCCTTTGACCCCCGGATTTGCATCTCCAACGTCCCCCCTGGCCTCCCTTCCGACCTCCTGGAACGGCGCCCGGACATCCTCGAAGCGGAGCATCAGCTCAAAGCCGCCAACGCCAATATCGGTGCCGCTCGCGCTGCCTTCTTCCCAACAGTCACTCTTACCGGCTCCGCCGGCACCGCCAGCACTGCCCTCGAGGGACTCTTCGCCCCGGGTTCGCAGACTT
>JBJKSV010000816.1:0-15795 GCA_046703605.1 Limisphaerales bacterium | reverse complement strand
CTCCCTGGCGCTGGCGGCTGACGGGACGGTCTTCGCCTGGGGAGACAATTCTTTCGGCCAAGCGACGGTGCCCGAGGGTCTCTCCAACGTCATCGCCATCGCGGCGGCGGGGAGCAGAAGCCTTGCCCTGAAGCAGGACGGAACGGTGGTGGAGTGGGGACAGGGGGATGCGTCGGGCCACCCTACACTTCCCGACGGCTTGACCAACATTATCGCCATCGCCACAGGCCCCTATTACCACAGTCTTGCTCTCAAGGCCGACGGCACTGTCGCTGGCACCGGCGATTATGAACCCAACTTCCCGGCGGCTGTTCCCCATGGCTTGTCCAACGTCGTCGCGATAAGCTGTGATCAGGCCCATGACCTTGCGCTCAAGGCGGACGGCACCATAACGGAATGGGGAGCGGACGGCACGGTCAACACCAACGCCCTTCCGGGGGTAACGAATGTTGTGGCGATAGCCGCCGGCCAGTATAACCTGGCCCTCACCGCGGCGGCCAAGGTGCTGGCTTGGGGCGGCTACGCCAACACCAACACGAATCGGCCGGCAGACCTCACGAACGTCGTCGCCATTGCCGCCGGTGATACTGGCTACGCGGCTTTAAGGGCCGACGGCACCGTGGTGGCCTGGGGCGATGGCCATTACGGCGAAACCAATGTGCCGCCGAGCCTGACCAACGTCGTAGCCATCGCAGACGGCTCGACTCATTTCCTGGCCTTGATTGGTCAGGCACCGCCCTCAGCTTCTGCCGCCTTGCTCAATCCGGTCTGGAGCACCCAGCGCTACTCCGTCTCCGACCCAACTCGGAGCGGCCATGTCTATCGGCTGGAATATAAGGATTCCCTGGACGATTCGGCCTGGAAGACCTTCCCGCTCGTGGCTGGGAACGGCGGCTTGAGATCGCTCACTGACGCGACCGCCAATGGCCAGGCCCGGTTCTACCGCGTGCGCGAGTGGTAGTCCAAGGCCGTAACCTCTACCAGGCAGGCAATTGCAAGCCGGCAGCGCGAGCCGCTTTTGAGGGCGAAGAGAACGCGCGTTTTTCCGTTGACTTGACTACTTAGTTCATAGTATATACTATGCAAATAGTAATGCATTATGAAACGAGCCGAACCCTCAAACCTGGAAACGCAGGTCCTTTCCGTCCTTTGGAAGCAGGGCGCCTCCACCGTGCGGGAGGTGCTTGAGGCGATGCCGGACGGGAAAGCGCGGGCCTACACCACCATCCTTTCGGTGTTGCAGGTGATGGAAAAGAAGCGGTTGGTCTCTCACACCTCTGAAGGCAACACCCATCTCTATCAGGCGCGCGTCTCCCGCGGGCAAGTGACGGGGCCGTTGCTCCGGCGGTTGGTGCGGGATGTTTTTGGGGGAAGCCCCGCCTCCGCGATGCAGCAACTGCTGGCGGGGAACGAGGTCAGCCGCGAGGAATTGGAGGAGATCAAGCGGTTGATTGCGGATTACGAATCAGGAAAGGAGGTCCCATGAATACTCTACTGTCCTGGCTGGGTACCAGCGGCTGGATGCATATCGTGCTGGCTTTGCTGCATACGCTCTGGATGGGCGGCGTGATCGCGATTGCTGTGTTTGCCATTTTGAGGCGGTCAGGCAATCCCCTGACCAGGTATCGGTGTTCGATGCTTGGCTTGATCGCTGTACTGTGCGGGGCCATTGTGGCGTGGGCGGTGCTCGAAACGCCACCAGGCGCAGGGGCACAGGTGGATTCTGCCGGGGAAGGCGACCGGGTCGAACCCGCTCAGGCTGGCCCCGGCATCCAGCCGCTTGCCCTTCCGCACACCCGCCGGGCCGGGCTGCAAGTCGCCTCACCGGTGCCGGTGCAAACCTCCAATCGTTGGATTTCCTGGGTGGCGCTCATCTGGATGCTCGGAGCCGGCGCGATGTTGGTGCGGGCTGGCTTTGGGGTCACCGAAGCGGAAAAACTGAGGAGATCTACGCGGCCGCTCGAAGACCGGGGTCTGCTGGAATTCATCGGGGAGACCGGGCGGAAGCTGGGAATCCGGAAACGGCTGCGTGCCGTGGTGACAGAAAAGCTGAGTTCGCCCGCCGTCGTGGGAATCTTCGTTCCGACACTGATCTTGCCGCTTTCATTGGTCACCTCGATGCCGCTGGAGCAATTGCAACTCCTGGTCTTGCACGAATTGGCTCACATCCGCCGCGGCGATTACCTCGCCAACGTCCTGCAGCTCTTTATCGAGGCGCTGCTCTTTTTCAACCCGGCGGTCTGGTGGCTGAGCCGGCAGGCCCGAATTGAACGCGAGGCCTGTTGCGATGCCATGGCGGTCGCCCTCGCCAAGGATCGTGCCGGTTATGCCCGGGCGCTGATGGAAGTCGCCGGGCTGAACCTGATCCCCGGTCCTAAGGCAGCGATTGCTTTTGCCGGGCTGCGACGTTCCGGCGGGCTCAAGGAACGGGTTCAGCGGCTTTTGGCGCCCGGCTATCGCCCTTCCGTGCGGCTCACCTGGAGGGCGCTAGCTGGTTCGCTCATCCTGGGCTGCGGCATTTTGCTCGCTGCCGCAATCGCCACCCAATGGACCGTTGCCGCCGCGGTCAAGCTGCTCACGCCGCGGCAACGGATCGCGCGCATCGAGGCTAAAATGAGGAGCCTGGGGCAGTCTGCCGTTGGGGATGAGGCGCTCTCCGGAGAGGTCGAGGCGAGCGGGCGAATTCGAACTGCCGACGGGAGCCCGCTCCCGAAGAGAGACATATTCGCGAATTTTGACGTATTCGCACGCCAAAGCTCGATTGGCCAGTGTCTGGCGCCCGACCGGGAGGGCGAATGCCGAACCAAAGTGACTCGCGGGGATCTTTTCTTCAGCGCGTTGGCCGAAGGCTTTGCTCCGGCCGTCCTGGGCCCGATCGATACCCGCGCCACGAACCGTGTTGACGGTCTCGTGCTTCGGCTCACGCGTGGTTTTCGCGTCTCGCTGAAAGTAACGGACGCCGAATCGGGCAAGCCGGTCGCTGGCGCTTCACTGAGCTGCCAATTCTGGATTCCGCAACACGGGAGCAGCCTCGGAGGATCGAGAGAGCTTCAGACAGACAACCAAGGCGGGGCTTTGCTGGAGCACTGCGGTTCGATTCCGCTGGTGGTCACGGTGACCAAACCTGGCTGGGAGACAACTCAGGGCCGGCTGGAGCACCCCATGGCAGGCGATACGCTGGCACTCACCACCCGGCCCGCACTGCCCATCGCCGGGTGGGTCACAGACCGGACTTCCGGCGCGCCCATCAAGGGCGCGGCTCTTTACGTACTTGGCGCTTACGGCGCCCCGGGAATCTACGGGTGCCAGCCGGACCGACCCGGTTCGCCGCTGGCGGTGAGCAACGGGAAGGGCCGGTTTGACGTCCGCCGACTCCCGCGCACCGGTCAGTATTGGCTCCTGGTTAGAGTGCCAGGGCATGCGGATGCCGTTCTCTCGGAGGTTCACGCAGGAATGACCAACCTCAGCGCCGCGCTGGGGCCGGAACTGCATGTGCGGGGTGAATTCACTGGCGATGTGGCCGCCCTCTTCAAGGATCCAACGAGCGCCAGGATCCAGTTTTCTTATGATTATCGGAGCGGCAGTGACAGCTATTATCGGAGGGTGTCGAAATCAACCGCCGTGCGGGTCGAGAAGAACGAGGGCCATTTCGATTTCGTTCTGCCGATCGCCGGCACGGTGAAACTTACGGCTGGCGATCGTGTCTTTAGCCGGTTGGTCACCGCCTCGGTCGAGGACTGGCGTATTGAGGTGGAGGCATTTCCCAATGGCGCCAGCAGCTTGAAGAGGCGGAAGGTTGTCATTTGCTTTGCCTCTCCGTCAGGGGTCCCACCCAAAGGTACGATCCTCGTTGAGCTGCCAAGCCCGCAGCCCGACACGGCTATTGAAAAGGCGATCGAAATTGAGAATGGACAAGTTTCCTTTCAGGCGCCGGTCGGTTGGGGCTTTGCTTTTTCTCCGGTGGGCACGATCGGCTATTGGTTCGCTGCCCAGATGCCCGTCCTTGTCACCAATGGAGTCGGGCCTCAAGTTATTTCTGTGCCGGTGGTTCCGGCGGGCGCCATCTACGCCATGGCGCGAAACGAAGACGGCTCTCTCGCCGGTAATGCGGGGTTTTACGTGCGAGAACTGAAGCGATCGCCCTTGGTCAAAGAGGGGTCGCTTACCATCCCCCCGCCCGATATATGGGGGCCGCGCAAGTACGTGGCCACGCCTCTGCCGCTGGAGGGCACTTATGTCGTTATCGCTTCACAGGATAACCACTTTGCGGTCAGCCAGCCCATTAAGCTCACGGAGGCAGCACCGGACCGGAGCGTTGATCTGCGGTTCACCAAGGGAGCGCCCATCGTTGGCCGAGTGGTTTCGCCCGACGGCAAGCCCCTGCTCCGCGCCAAGGTGGAGGCCGAGTGGCATTACAGCCATTTCAGTTTCGGACTTTCGCCACTCCTGACTGATGAGAGGGGCTGGGTCACTCTGGAGGATTGCACGCCAGGTATCGGAGAGTATTCAGTGGTCGTGCGCTATCCGGGGATGCAAACTCTGAGCCACGCTGTCGAACCGAACGGTCCGCCGTGCGTCTTGAAGCTCCGGCCAGGCCTGAAGCTCGCCGGGCGCGTCACTGATGCGGCTTCTGGGCGGCCAGTTGTGGAAGCAGAAGTGCGAGCTATGCCGAAATCGGGCCGTCAGCCGACTGAGATCAGACGCACGGACGACCGAGGCAAGTTCGAGTTCGATACTTTGAGGGACATCCCGTACCGGCTTTTTGTCAGCGGTTGCTATGACCTGCGCGGTTCGACGGGCGCCCGGCCTGGAACCGCGAAACCTCTCGTTCTGAAAGTCAACATCATGCCCGGGGCGACCGTGCAACTCGGGTTGCTTGACCGCTAACCTGGATGTTTCATACGCGGGTAGGGCGCGCAGTCCTCTCCCAACTCCGCGCATTCGCAGACGGGCGCTCTCCTGTATTGTAGGAGACGAGGTGACGGGTCTCTGATGCCGGCCTTTCGTGCATCCGGGGCCCGACCAGAGACTCGTCACCTCGTCTCCTACAAGGGGCCGGCTCGCAGACGGGGACGGTGGCGCGGCGGAAGTCTCGAATCCGCGAAGTTGGGCTCTGCGCACGACGGTTTCCCTGGCCACATTCATGGAAGTGATGGATACCTCCATCGCCAATGTCGCGCTCCGGCACATTGCCGGCAGCGTCGGCGCCGACTTGAACGAATCCACATGGGTGCTCACGAGCTATCTGATCAACGACGCCATTATCCTGCCTGTTAGCGGATGGTTTGCGTCGGTATGGGGCCGAAAGCGTTTCTACATGAGCTGCGTAGCGGTCTTTACGGTGAGCTCGTTTGCCTGCGGCATGGCGCCGACCCTGGGCACATTGCTGGTGTGCCGCGTTGTGCAGGGCTTGGGCGGCGGTGGCCTCGCCCCCTCCGAGCAGGCTATCCTGGCCGACACGTTCCGCCCCGAACAGCGTGGGATGGGCTTTGCCATCTATGGCGTGGCGGTGGTGGTAGCCCCGGCGGTTGGGCCGGCCCTGGGCGGGTGGATTACCGACCATTTCTCCTGGCGGTGGATTTTCTTCATCAATATCCCCGTGGGGATGGTCTCCCTTCTGCTGACCTACCTCCTGGTGGAGGATTC
Organism: Limisphaerales bacterium; assembly: GCA_046703605.1. Taxonomy (GTDB): domain Bacteria; phylum Verrucomicrobiota; class Verrucomicrobiia; order Limisphaerales; family UBA8199; genus JAJYHY01. Next base: position 10,149 of record JBJKSV010000816.1, on the reverse strand, counting down.
CCCCGGCGCCCGGAAACAGCACGAAGCGGCCACGCGCGACGGCATTAAAGTGGACTATGCCGGCTTCGCGTTGGTGGCGATTGGCCTCGGCTCTCTCCAGGTGGTGCTCGACAAAGGCCAGCAGAATGATTGGTTCGCGAGCAACCTCATCCTGACGTTCACCATCCTGGCCGGGGCAGGCATCGTCGGAACCATCGTGTGGGAATTGTGGGTGGTACGCCAACCCATTGTGGACGTGCCATTGTTCCGGGACCGCAGCTTTCTCTTCACCTGCATCATGATGTTCGCCACCATGTTCGTTCTGCTCTCCACGACCCAACTCCTGCCGCAATTCGTCCAGCAACTCCTTGGCTACGACGCCACTGAGGCGGGTCTGATCCTCATGCCCGGAGGCTTCGCCGTGATGGTTCTCATGCCCTTGGCGGGCTATCTCGTCCGCAAGGTTCAACCCAAGTACCTCATCACCTTCGGCTTCATCATCAGCACCTTCGCTATGTATCACCTCACCAGTTTCGACACAGAGGTCTCTTTTGATACCATCATGCTGGCGCGTGTCTATCAAGCTGTCGCCCTTCCTTTCCTGTTCGTCCCCATTCAAACCCTCGCCTATTCCGACCTGCCGGAGGGCAAATCCAACAACGCCTCAGCGCTGATCAATGTAATGCGCAACCTCGGCGGCAGCGTCGGTATCTCCTTTGGCGCCACTTTCCTGGTGCGCCGCAGCCAACTGCACCAGCAACGCCTGGTCTCACACCTGACTTCCACCGCTCCGCTCTTTCAGCAACGGCTTCATCATCTTGTTGAAAAGTTTGCCGCCCAGGGCGCGGGGCCTATCCAGGCCGCTAAACGGGCCACCGCCGCCATTATGGGTCAGGTCCGTTCCCAGGCGGCTATGCTTTCCTACCTGGACATCTTCGTCGTGCTGACACTCTGCTGCCTGCTGGCCGCGAGCCTGACTGTGCTCCTCAAGAACATCAGGCTCGGGAAGGTGGAACTTCGGTGATGGCGGCATTCTTCCGCCACCTGAGCAGTTACCAAGAACCTCCAGTATTCTTCGGTCATCCGCACGCCGCCATGCTCTGGATTAGGAATGAGCTCTTGGCGCTTGGGATCTACGACGAAGTCCAGTATTTCCAGCGGCACTTGACCAAGCAGGTTTGGCACGTCGTCATCCACTTCGGCCACCTGGAAGACCTTGCTTCTTTCCGTGTGCTCCGTGTATTCCGTGGTTCGCTCTCTTCTTTCCGCGTATGCCCTTTCGAAAAAACGCTCATATAACATGGACGGCCGCGATCGGTTGTGATTAAATACGTTCATGAAGGCAGGATATATAACGGGTTATTACCTTATCAGCTTAGGACTTCTCGTATCTCTCTCCAAAACGACTTACGCCGGGCCGGTGTCGCTCTCGCTCAAACCGGCAACGGGACGGATTGAACTGGCGTGGCCTACGGCGATGACCAACTCATCCTCGCAGCAGGTCTTCCCCGAATATGAAATTGAATACAGCACGGACCTGATTCATTGGACGCCGGTCGGCGGCAAGGTCCGCGGCATCGAAGGGCTGTCCGGACCGCGGCTGAGTCTGTCGCTGGACGAGCAGCCGGCACCAAGCTTTTTCCGCGTGATCGCCCATCCCGATTCGGCAACAACGAACCAGCTTGGCGACGGCGGCGCGCAGGTTTTCGGATACGACGATCAGTTCCAGAACGAGTTGGACCAATTGGGCTTCTTGCCGCTGGAGGACTTCGCCACCAACGCCTCCAACGCGCCATATCTCCCTGAGTTGAGCTGGGACCCAACCACCGCGCAGTTCTGGACCAATTTCGATTCGACCACCCTGTTTCAACTCCGCTACGGCGACTCAAGCTGGCCCACGGTCATCAGCTACAATTTCCAACTCAGCCCTCAGGAGCGCGCCATCTTCATGACTAACGGCTTTGTGGTGAGCGAACGGCTGGGTTCTCCCACCTTCGGCGACGCTTATTACCGGATTTTCAACGCCGACCTGCCGGTGTTTATCACGGCGGACTCGGTGCTGCACGCCTGGCATCGCTCCTACCAAAGCATGCTCTCCGAAGTCGAGGAACTGGCGTTGGCCACGCTCCTCGAACAGGTTCTGACCAACATGTCCGCTCAACTGCCCGCAACGTGGCAGCAGTACGGCTCCGGCCCATTGCGCGAGAGCATTCTGGACGCGGACTTTTTCCTGACAGTGGCGCGGAGCCTGTGGGCGGGCAAGCAGGCGCCAAACGCATTGAATGTGGAAGGCGAGCCACAGCGCGTGGCCGATACGCTCGCCGCGATCAGCAGTCTTGCTGTGACCGATCTCCCATTGTTTGGCACCATGCGCACCGTGGACTGCTCGCAGTTCAAAATTCGCGGCCATTACGACGCCTCTCCCCGGCTGGGCCGCTATTTCCAAACGATGATGTGGTGCGGGCGAATCGATCTGCGCCTGGCGACTTTCGAGCCCAACAAGGAGGACGACATCCGCCAACTGGGCGCCGCCGTGGTCATGCAATACCTCCTGGCCCAGTCCGGCCAGTTCACCAACTGGGCGATGATCGACGACATTACCCGCCTGTTTGTGGGTGAAACCGATTCCATGACCTTCGCTCAACTGGACGACCTCCTTGTCAGCGCCAACATCCTGTCGCCCGCCGAGGTGCCGGACATGCTTACCCTCACCAACCTGCAAACCCGCCTGCTCACGGGTGAGTTGGGCGTGCAGAATATTCATAGTTCCTTCTTCTATTCTCCATTCAGCCCGGCCCAGGTGAAGCTGCCCCGCTCATTCACGCTGACCGGCCAGAAGTTTGTGCCGGATAGCTGGGTGTTTTCCCAAGTCGTCTTCGACCGGGTACTCTGGGATGCCAACGATCCTCGAACCATCTTTGGAAAGGTTATCCGGCGCAAACCCAGTTGCCTGGACGTGGCTTTTGCGGTGTTCGACAACCGCCAGGCGGTGCCGGAAATCGTCAGGCAGATTAATGATACGAATGGCGTGCCATTCCGGGACGGCCTTCCTTATCAGCACAACCTGCTGGCCGCGCGCAACACCCTTCAGGGCCAGGACCCCGCCGCCTGGACCAACAGCATCTACGCGGCTTGGCTGGACGCCCTGCGCTCCCTGTCCGCACCGAAAACGGACCCCAAGTATCCCGAAGCGATGCGCACTCACGCCTGGGCGATGAAGACGCTCGAAACCCAGCTCGCCTCCTGGACCGAACTACGCCACGACACGCTGCTCTACGTCAAGCAATCCTACACCGAGCCGGTGCTCTGCGGTTACCCGGCTGGATTCGTCGAACCCATCCCCAATTTCTGGCTAAAGATGCAGCAGTTGGCGCAGGTCACGGCCGGCGCGCTCTCAGAACTGCCGCTCTCCGGGCAGGTGACCGTTTCGAATCATACCGGCTTCGGCACCACGACCTTCAATTTGGCGGGCCTCAGAGCCGATGAGGTCAGATTCCTCAACACATTCGCCAGCCAGATGGCTACGCTCCAGGACATGGCCGAAAGAGAGCTGGCGCAACAACCGTTTACCTCGGATGAGACCCAGCTTCTCAAGGACGTCGTCGAGCGGTCTATCGATTATGTAGGCGTGCGCACCTGGAGCGGCTGGTATCCGGCCCTTTATTACCAAAATGCCCTCAACGCGCTTGAGGGATACGGCGACCCTTTTGGCTACACAACACAGGTAGCCGATTGCGACGTATGGGACGCGCTGGTGGCCGATGTCCACACCGATCTGCCGGATGAAATCACCGGTGATCCGGGCGCGGTTATCCACGACGCCGTGGGCAACGTCAACATGATGCTCATTGCCGTGGATAACGGCGCGGACCATGCGATTTACGCCGGCCCGGTCTTCAGCCATTACGAATTCGAGGTGCCAGGCGTTAACCGCCTCTCCGACCCGGACTGGAAAACGATGTTGCAAAGCATCCAGAAGCCGCCCGCCCCAGAATGGACTCACTCCTATCTCGTCCCCGGCGCCATCCCGATTCCCCCGGGATATTGAGGCAAGCAGGAACAACGGTGCGCAATTCAGAATCTGCGGTGGGGGTCTCATTAACATCCCGCTGAAGCAGGGTGTGAATGAGTAGGGAGGCGCCGCTCAAGATTCTGAGATGTGCCCGTGGGAATGTATCCGCAATTATTCTCTTTCCCTTCGGCGAGGCTTTGAGTAGAGTCCGCGCCATGCCCGAGATCGTGGATTTTGTAAATCGCGGGGCGGTGACTATCACGCCGGCGATTGTGGAAAAAATGCTGCGCCATTTGGCGCAGTGGAAGCTCGAGTTTACTCAGATTTACGAACCCCTGTTCCCGCACTTGGCCGATCAACTTGAGTTTCTGGCCAACGCCGTCGAGGACATGGCGGAAGGCGCGTACAAGGACCTGCCGTATGTGGCCTTCGCGCAGGCAGCCTTTGCCCTGATTTACTCGCACAAGAAAGTGGGCATTATTCCTGACTCCGTGTTGAATCTCGGCCGGGCGGATGATTCAAGCGTGGTCCGAGCCGTGCTCATCCAAAACGAGAAGGCCTTTGCCCTTTACGCCGCGACTCAGAAGATGGAATGGTCGCGGGTGACCAGCCAGCCCTGAGAACCGGCCTTATTCTTGCGCCCGCTGCACTTCGGAGGTCTTGCGCACTTCCGATAGAGGGCTTGGGGCGCCGGGTTTCTCGCGCGCGCTTGGTTGCGGGGCCAGGAGTTCGACACGAGATTTGGCGGTCTTATTCTTCGGTTCAAGCAGTTGGCGTTGCGCGTCGAGCAGGTCGAGCTGCCGGATTGTCTCAGCCTCGTTGTGTCCATGCTTTTGCAAGTACTGCCGAATCGCCTGGCAATAGGCGGTGGTAAGTGGTTCGAGCTTCCGGGCCACGCGGAGCCTTAACATCTCGAGCTGCTCGAGCTTGCTTTTGAGGGCGTCCTCGCGAATGGGACCGCTCCATTGGCCGATGATCGCCTGGAGCGAGACGCGCGCGTGGAGCGGGAGATCGTTGGTGGCGGTGCGGATTTGGACGGGCCAGCGGATGGCCTCATCGAGTTTCTGAAGGCTCTCGCGTGCGGGCCAGGTTTGGCTGAGGTCCCGACTCGTGAAACAGGTCGCGCGCAACGCCCACCATTTCTCAACATCGAGCGTGGTCCGGAAATGGGAGTGGAAGCCGCGCAGAAAGGCGAACTGCCAATTATAATACTTTGGCAAGGCCGCAAGCATTGCGCGAAAGCAGGCGCGTCCGTCTTTGAATTGGAACAGGTCATCGACGAACAGTTGTGCGCTTTTGCGGTAGCGGATGTCGTCCTGGCCGGAGAACTCAGCCGGCGTAGGCCAGCTCAACTGTTCGAAGCTCAGGGGTTGGTTGGTGGAGAGTTCCTTATAGGCCTGTTCGAGAGGGTTGTCGCGCACCTTATCGACCAAGATTCGGGTGAAGCTCACCCCGTTGATTTGCTGCGCCGGAGGTGAGAGAATGATCTGGACCTCGTCCGAGGCAAGGAGTTGTTCGGCAATTCCAGTTGAAAGCCAAAGCGGAATTTCGGCCGAGTGCAATCCGGCGTCGCGGTTGGCCATCTCCAGGAGCAAAACCTGGGCGATGGCGCGCACATAGCGCTCCTGCTCGGTTATATCAGGCAAATCGAGGCGATATTGCCACCCATCCCTGAAATGGGCGGAGGTGAGGGTGATGGTCTCGTTGGTGGTAGCGGCGGGATGGACAATGAGGTAAATCTTGCCAACCCATCGGCTGGAGGCATCGAGCCGGTCCAAGAGCTTTCGTTTGATCCGCTCGGCGGAAATAGCCACAAACTGTTGCTCCAGGCAAACAAGACCCGGGCGCGCTCCCAGTCTCAGAGCCGTCGCGCTGGGCCCCGCCATTGAGGTCGAGCGAACCACAAACTGGCCGGAGGCGCTCACGTAGGCCAGCGGGCCGGGCGGTCGAAACGGAATCGAGGCGCTGGCCGTGAAGCTGAAGCCGCACAGCAGGCACAGGCCGATGAAATTGTCCCAGGAGCGGCCTGAAACCACGTGGTTCCTATGGTTTTGCGGCCGGCGCCGGCTTCGCCGCGGTTGAACTGCTTGCCGTCGTAGAACTGCCCTGGCCGCCGCTGGTTTTGGCGGCCCCGCCGGAGGAGGCCGACGCGGAATCCTTCTTGGCGGCTTCCTTATATTTCTCGCTGCGGTAATCGGTGATGTAGAAGCCGCTGCCCTTGAAAATCAACCCTGCTCCACCGCTGATGGCGCGCTTGACCTTGCCTTTGCCCCAAGGGGTTTGCCCGCAAAGCTCCTGCGGACAAACCGTCAGGGCCTTGGCCGAAATAGATTGAAATTTGTCAAATGTATGTCCGCACTTCTCGCAGACGTATTCATACGTTGGCATAGCCAGTATGTCTAATAACCACAATACTGCTTGCCGTCAAGCACCCGCAAGGACTGCGCGCCCTACCTACAGGCTGTTGGCGTTTTGTTCGTGGCATGAAATATTCGGGCTAGGCGCGCCGTGTTGTTCTGCTATGTTTGCGGGCATGTCAATTGCCGGTTCCATCAAAGGCTCCTGCATCCTCCTGCTTCAAATCCTCTCAGAGGGGCAGATCGCCAGGCGGCCACCAGGCATCTCCCTGGCCCCTGCCGATTGGGAGCGGAGCCTGCGCGACCCGACCAGCTTTTACGCCGAATGCGTGCGCTACTTTCATTCAGAAGCGCCGGTCGAACTCAGACGGCACCGGGCCTATTTCCACAATGTCCGGGGGAATCGGCGAGGTTACGGGGAAAACGCCTTTCACACTCTGTGGTATTTGCTGCTGGAACGGTTCCGTCCGCGCAACTTTCTGGAGATCGGGGTTTTTCGGGGCCAAGTTATCAGTCTGGTGGCACTTTGGGCCAGCCTGCGCAGTCTGGCCTGCGAGGTCTGGGGGATCTCTCCGTTTTCCAGCGCGGGCGACTCGGTCTCGACTTATCGAAAGGACATCGATTACTACCAGGATACTCTTCGGAATTTCGAGCATTTCAAGCTGCCTCCTCCGGGATTGCTGCGCGCCTATTCCACCGATGCGGAGGCCCTGCAATTCATCGGCTCGAGGCAGTGGGAGATGATCTATATTGATGGGAACCACGATTACGAGGTGGCGCGCAAAGACTGGGAGGCCTGTTCGCGGTCTCTGAAGCCCGGCGGCATTATTGTGCTGGATGATTCGGGATTGACCACCGGATTCCGCCCTCCCATTTTCGCCACCAAGGGGCATCCCGGTCCATCGCAACTTGCGCGTGAGGTGGACCGCGCCCGGTTTCGCGAGGTCCTGCAGGTAGGTCATAACCGAGCCTTTCAACGGCTCCCGTGATGAGGCTGGCGCTGCTGACCACCGATAACCGCGAGCATTTCAGGACCTACGACCAAACCGTCCCGTGGTTCGGAAGCGCCCCCGCGGCCTTGCTCCAGGGATTTGCCTGCCTGCCTGAGTTGGAGGTGCATGTCCTCTCCTGCTCTCAACGCGCAATGACATCTCCGGCGAAACTGGCGCCCAACGTCTTTTTTCACAGCCTCTTCGTCACTAAGCTCGGTTGGCTCAGGACCTGTTACCAGGGGTGCATCCGGGCCGTTCGCGCCAAATTGAAAGAGATACAGCCCGATATCGTCCATGGCCAAGGCACTGAACGGGACTGTTCCATCAGTGCGGTCTTTTCCGGGCTCCCCAATTTGGTGACTATCCACGGCAACATGCGGCGGATCGCCTCTGTCATGGGGGTTCGGCCCTTATCCCTGCTCTGGCTCACGGCGCGATTGGAGAAATTCACCCTGTCGCGGGCCGGAGGGGTGGTTTGCATCACGCACCACACACGCCAGGAGGTCGGCGGGTTGGCCAAACGCACCTGGCTTATTCCCAATGCGGTGGACGAGTCTTTCTTCGAGGTGAACGCGGAACCAGCACGCCGCCTGCCGCCGCGTATTCTGTGCGTTGGACAAGTCTATCCGTTGAAGAACCAGAACGCGCTCATCCGCGCCCTCGACCCTCTTGCCCAAACTCACAAATTCGACCTGCTCTTCCTTGGAGGGGCTAAGGCCGCCCAACCCTATGCGGCCGAGTTCCTGGAGTTGGTGAAGGCTCGGCCGTGGTGCGCCCACGCGGGCTATGCGGACCGCCAGCAGCTCAAGGGCCACTTGCGCGAGGCAACACTCCTGGTCCAGCCCACGCTTGAGGATAACTGCCCGATGGCCGTGCTCGAGGCAATGGCCGCCGGTCTGCCCGTCCTCGCCTCCAAAGTCGGGGGACTTCCCGACCTGGTCGAGGAAGGCCGAAACGGCTTGTTTTGCGAACCGCTCGAGCCTGAAACCATGAGCGCCGGGGTCGAAGCGATTCTAACCCAGCCCGCCAAAGCTCGCGAGATGGGGCAATATGCCAGGCAACGAGCCAGGGCGCGCTTTCATCCAATGGTAATTGCCCGGCGGCATGTCGAGGTTTATTCCGAACTCCTCGGTTCCGGCGGCTGATTGGTCTCTCAGCGACCTAACCCCTTGTACATCGAGGCCAATGTGCGTCCGACTTCAAGCCAGGTCATCGGTTTGGGTGGCGGCTCCAGGACAGGAGCGGCATCATAGAAACGGCGAAGCACCGCCGCTTTGCGCTCGATCGAGGGGCTGGTCGGACAATACCACGCCCTTTCCCCAAAGACGCTCCTGGCCCAGGGCAGATCGCTCAACAGCAGCGGGCACCCGCACGCCCCCGCCTCCTCGGCCGCCAGGCTGCGGGTTTCCATCGTGCTGAGCAGGACAAACCCGCGCGCCTCGCGATAAATCCGCGCCAGGCTCACCCGGTCACCAATCGACCCTTCGTACCGCAACGACGCTGGATTCTCCCGCACAAACCGAGTAAACCGCTGAAAATAGGGGTCAGTCTCCGCGTAGGGTTTGCCAATGACCCACAAGGGCGTCTGGGCGCGGAGGGCGGCCTGCGCGAGTTGGAGAACGCGTTTGCGCTCAGTGATCGTCGCCGTACACACCAGCCATTGGCCCCGCGGCAGGACCGGGCTGTTCAGAAAGACCTCCTCAACTCCATTGGGAACCAAGTGGACCCTTTCGCGCGGCGCGCCGAAAACATACTCCATCAGATGCCCCTCCCACGCCGTGTTCGCCACGCAGGCATCCGCCAGGCGAAATGCGTCCCACCCGAAAGGAGCGGTGACCATTGCCGGAAGCGCCCGCCGCCCCAGGCGCGTTATCGCTCTTTGAAACGGGAGCAACCATCGACGCCGTGCTCCCAACCCGGTCAGTAACTGGGCCAGCACCACCTTGACCCCCTTTCGGTGCGCGGCAGTGATGTAGGCGATGGGAGGCCGGCCAAAGTAATGAATAATGTCTCCCCGTTGACCCTCATCCCACCAGCGCAGAAACTCCACCTCCAGCCCGGCTTGCTTCAATGCCGCGGCGGTCTGCTCAATCTGAATCTGGAACCCTCCGTGCGCCAGCAAGAAGGGATTTGGGTGGTCCACGAGCACTCGCATAACTCGACGGATACTAGCGCCCACCGGACGCTGTGGCCAGTCCGAGGACCCACAGGCCGCGAGTTTCGCACTACGACCTCCATGAGGACTTGCGCGGCCTCGCCGAACGCGGTTGCCTCAGCGCCTGGACAGCAGCGAAACCAGCAAGGAAAGGACAAAGAGCGCCAATGCCACCCAGAACAGGATGACGGCGATACCTGCCGCAGTCCCCGCGATTCCACCGAAGCCGAACAGCGCGGCGATGATCGCGATGATAAAGAATATTGCTGCCCATCCAAACATGTACAAAGATCGGGCCTCTATTGGCAGTTCCAATGGGGTGTAGGACTCCAGGCTACCGAGCAGACGTGGGGAGGCGCATGCGTGAATTTCACGCCAAGAATGCGTGAAAACCACGCATTTTGCACGGCCCCCGGGCGCCGAGAAGCTCCGTTTCCGATGGATTTGCCCGATCCCAAGGGCTGGCATCAGATATGCTGAAGGATCTGTTGAGATTGACAAGGCCCCGATCCGGTGCGGTGGGCGGTGTCTTCGGATGGGCAGGTGGCCCCGCGCCGGCGCGGCCTTCAAGGGTAATGCAAGACAATGAATACGATTCGCAACTCCTCGCTGCTCATTCACGCGTTGCTGGTCTCCTTAAGCCAAACCATAGCA
>JBJKSV010000815.1:0-4163 GCA_046703605.1 Limisphaerales bacterium | reverse complement strand
CCTATGAACTCGGGACCATGCACAACCAGACCGCGCGTCTGCCGGTGCAGAAACTCCTCCAAGGCGTTGGCGGCCAAGTGGAAGGCACGTTGACCGTCAGCGAAGTCGATCCCCAGAGTTCGGCTGGGGGTGTGGTGACGCTGGACGGAGACTTCATTTTGTATACCCCGCCGTTGAATTTCGTTGGCGTGGACTCGTTCACATACCGGGTCGAAGACAGCCAGGGTGACACTGCTTCGGCGACCGTTCATGTTACGATTAGACCCGCAAGCGGCAGTGGGCCAAACATCCTGGGCGTGAGCATGCAGCCCGGCGGGGCGGCCACAATCCGTTGCGCGGGCATTCCGGGAGAGATCTACTCGCTGGAGGCCAGTTCCGACCTCATCACCTGGACATTCCTGGCATCGACTGCCGCTGGTGCTGACGGCCTTTTCCAGTTCACTGACACCGAGGCGGCTAAATACACGACTCGCTATTATCGGACCCGCTATGGCGGGCCGACCAATCCGTGAAGACTCACAGTCGTCGAAGGAGACAGTATGAAACGCCGCCGCTTACCTGGGGACGGCATGCGATTGCGTTCGTCTGAACGCGGCGCAGGCGAGTGACCGGGGGGCGAGGCTCGTGTGGAGTTCCACTGGATTCCAGTTACTTGAGTTTGCGCTGATGCGGGTCAGCCGGCTATTCTGGCGCGCATGAACGTGCCAGTGACATCATTGAACGAAGATCGTCGGCAATGAAACCAGAATCAGGTCGAGGGAAAGGAGTGAGGCGAGCGTTTCGGCCGATTCGGGCCGGTTTGATTCCAGTCGTTTTGCTCGCGCTGGGTTGCGCGGCGCCAGGCGCCCGCGGTTTCACCTCCACGGACGCCGACACAATGTTCGAGGCGCACGCCAAGGCCTTCTACCGGACGACGAAGGACGGGGCCTTTTACCGGAAGAGCACCGAGGGGGACAGACCCGCCGATTTCTGGACGGAGGCCGAGTTGATGGAGATGGTGCTGGACACCTACGAGCGAACCCGGAACGCGGAGCAACTCGTCATGTTCACCAACCTGGTTCATGGGTTCATCGCCGAACACGGAGCGACCTGGGAACAGAATCCATACAACGACGACATCATGTGGACGGTCATCGCCCTGACGCGGGGGAATCTCCTCACGGGCAATCCTGAGTTTCTGGCTACGGCGCGCACCAATTTCGACCTCTGCTACGCGCGAGCGGCGTCCACAAACCTGGGGGGCGGGCTGTGGTGGAAGGTGGGGGTTCGTTCGAAGAACGCTTGCGTGAACGGCCCCGGGGCGATAGCCGCGTTTTTGCTTGGGCAGGCCACGGGCGACAGGGATTACTTCACGGTCGCCACGAATCTTTTCCTGTGGGAAAGGGCGAGGTTGTTCGATCCGGAGACGGGCCGGGTTTTTGACAACATCCGGGAAGATGGCCGGGTTGGGCGTTTTGCCACGACCTACAACCAGGGCACGTTCGTGGGCGCGGCAAACTTGCTGGGCTATACGAACGAGGCTCGACTGGCCGCGAGCTTTACGATGAATCGGATGTCTCGGTACGGATATTTGCCTCCCGGCAGAGAAAGCGGCGATGGCGGCGGTTTCAATGGAATTGCGGTGCGGTGGATTGCGCGCTTCGTAAAGCATAGCGGCGAGCAGGCCACTTTCGAGCCGTGGTTACAGAAGAATGCCCAGGCCGCGTGGCAGGCCCGTCGCAGGTCGGACGACCTCTCCTGGTGCCGGTGGCCGCGCCCCACGCCGGAAGGCCGGAGATATGCCTGGGGGTGCAGCAGCGCGGTGGTGATCTTGCAGGTGGTTCCTCCGAGCGAACCCGGAGCCCCGGAGGCGCGACACAATAGTAACCGTTAGGCGGCCTCGCCGGCTTGGCCGGGCTGCTCCAGGGGACAGATGCGGCTCCCGCTCCCGCCCACGCCCGGACTAACCATTGCCGACGCGTCAGCGGAACAGCTTGTCGAATTCATTGTGCGTCCCGATCCAAGCCCAGGCGATCGTGTCACCTTTGCGCTGGGCAACCGCGCGACACTGCTCCACAGGCGGCTTACGTCGAGCGGTTCATCGCCCTCGTCCGCGGACCCGCGCAGGAATTCCTCCAGACGCGGAAGACGCCCGGTCTCGGCCAGTATCCGCTCCCAGGCCTCATCGCCTTGGCGCGTCAGCAGGAACCGCGCAAAGTCCGCCACCTCAGCCTGTTTCTCTTCCGGCAGACCTTCGCAAACGCGAAGGATTTCTTCGACGACGCTCATACAAAACATTAAACGCCAGCGCTCCCTCGAGCAAGCGAGGATGCGGGGTCACCGCGCTTTTCATCTAACTCCAGAGGCTCCACATGGATCTAGTTTTGCTCGTGGCCCTAGGCTGCACAGGCTAAGGCCGATGGCCATGGGCGTAATCGGCCAGAGCGTGGAGATTGGCATCCGGGGTGTCGCGGGGGACTTCGCAACCGGCGCCGACAATGAAGCGGGCGCCGGCCTGGCGGTGGCATTCGGCAATAGCGGCAGTGACATCTCCTGGGGCGCCGTCGCGAAGGACAGTGACGGGGTTGAGATTGCCCAGGAGGACTTCGTCGGGCCCCATAAGGCGGCGGGCTTCATCCAGCGGCGCCAGCGAGTCCAGGTCCACAATGTCGGCGCCCAGTGTGCCCATGGGCTTGAGCAGGCGGCGGGTATTGCCGCAGATGTGGAGGCGGGCTTTGGCACCGGTGGCATGAATGCCGTCGATGAGTTGCTTTTCGCAAGGCCAGACAAAGGTCTCGTAGATTTCGGGACTGACGAGGGAGGCGGCGGCATCGCCGATGCCGACAACCTCCGCGCCGGTTTTGATCTGTTCCGAGGCGAAGCGCAACTCCAGTTCGACGACAAAGGCGAAGAGGTCTTTGACGAAGGCCGGGTCGTCGAAGAAGTCCATCATGACGGTATTGATGCCGCGAAGGTCGGCGGCTTCGGCAATGGGGCCTTCGATCCAGCCCTCGATGACCTTCTCCTTGCCGAGCCTGGCTTTGAACAGTTCCAGGGCTTTGAGGGCGTTGAGCATGCGGGGAGTGACTGTCGGGTCGGGCACCTTGAGAGTGGCTAACCGGGCTTTATCGGCGAGCAGCGCGCGCTCTTCCACCAGCGCCACCGGTTGGTTATCAAAATACTCAACGGCGGCGCCGCAATCGGCCGCCTCGCGCGCGGGGTCGGACATGGTATTCACGTAGTCGAAGCCGAAGTCTTCGGCGACGCGCATCTGGCCCTCGACCGGCACGCGGTAGTCGGTGCAGTAGTCCCGGTAGCGGGCGCCGATGCGGTTGGCGGCGAACATCATGGTGATGGGCATGAGCGGGAGGCGGTCAACGGCGCCGGCCCCCAAGTGGGTGAAAACGCGTTCGCGACTATTCATAGTTCAGTAAGGATGATTACAACCATTCATTTCGGACGAAGGGTGCCCCCGCCCGAAAAACTGCGCCTCTCTCGCCAGGCTACGAGGGTGTCCGAGGACTTATCCCTTCAACACTCGGGCAACGGCACGTATGAATTCCGGTCCGGTCCCGCAGCAGCCGCCGACGAAGCTGGCTCCCAGGCGGAGCAATTCGGGAACGGCACTGGCAAATTCTTCCGGGGAAGCGTGGTATTGGGCGCGGCCCTCGATGACGGTCGGCAGGCCGGCATTAGGCTTGAGCCAGACAGGCCGGTCGGTCGCCGCTCGCAGGCGCGCGCAAATCGGCCCAAAGCCTTGAATGCCCTGGCCGCAGTTGGCCCCAATGACATCGGCGCCTTCCGCGGTGAGCGCGCCGGCCACTTGCTCGGGAGTGGCGCCCATCATGGTGCGGTCTTTGGCCTTGCCGCTATCGAAGACCATGCAGGCGACCACAGGCAGGCCGGTCTGGCGCGCGGCGGCGAGGGCCAGCTTCGCCTCAGCGAGATCTGTCATGGTTTCGATGACCAAGGCGTCGGCGCCGGCTTCCGCCAGGGCCTTGGCTTGCTGCTCGAAGGCGTCGCGCAACTCGTCTTCGCTGACTTCGCCGCTGAGCAGGAGTTTGCCGCTGGGGCCGATGGAGGCGAATACGGCGGCTCGGCCCTGGGAGGCCTCGCGCGAGAGCTGTACACCGCGCCGGTTAATTTCCTGGACGCGTTCGGCGCCGTCGTGCTCGGCCATGCGG
>JBJKSV010000814.1:0-2623 GCA_046703605.1 Limisphaerales bacterium | reverse complement strand
CACGGACGGCGTTTCGACGAATTGCTGCATCTCCCGTTCGATCTGGACGTTTAAACCGGCGTTCCAAAGCTCAGCCTCGCCCAGCAGGCTGTCCTCACCTTTAAGGCCGGAATAATCAAAGACGAGCAACCCGCAGTCCTCAAGGTTGGGAGCCGTGACACGCCAGCCGCGTTGAAGGTCGCGATAGAGATAATAATCAATCACGCGCCGAAGCGCATCATTGGTGGCGTTCTTCGCGGGACCACGGACCTCAGGGTCGGCAGCGTATTCGTCAAACCGGAGCTGCATTGCCTAGAATACAGCGCGTGAGAGCTCCCCATGCCCCAGGCCGCAGCCATGCTTGTCCTGCGTTGCTTTGTACAGTGCCGAACGGAGCAAGGCCACCTGGGCGAAGTCGTTGAAATGTCCTGCTTGCAGGGAGGCATCCTGCCGGTTGTCGGTGAAACTAAGCAACTTCCGGGCTTCCGCTTTGAGGTCACGGTCACCCTGCAGTTCGATCAATGACCGGACGGCCAGTATGGTGGTGGCGGTGCTCCGGTTGTCCACGCCCAGGGTCCCCAGCTTCGGCCGTTCAGAGCGCTGGTTCTTGGTATAGGCCACGCCGCAGGAAGGATGCAGGCAGAACAGGAAATTGTTGCGAATCAGCGCCGCCGGAACGCCTTGGCCCTCGGAGACAAGCCGGCCCGCTGCGTCGATGAACACCGGGTCGGGCAGGTCGCCCCTGGCGCCAGAGGCAATTCGTTCAAACCCCTCAGGGCTGATTTCCTTCAAGAAACCGGGTAATCGCTCCAGCAGATCAGGACCTTCGGTTCGCGGCCATGGGGCTGTTTCCGACACGTAGAGATAGGCGTCGTTGCTGCCATCGTCATCTGGCTCGCGGCGATCTTCACGCGGTAGCAGTGCCTTCCCGTGTTCGGTGGCCGTTACTTTGACCCGGTGATACGCCGCGCCGCATTGCCGGCAGAAAACCAGCGGGAAGAGAGGCTTGTCCGGTTCGCCGGGCTTGGAGCCCTTCTTGGACATTTCCAAATGTCGCTTCGCTTCGGGTTCAATCGTGGCCCAGACGGTGTCGCCACGGGTGAAGAACTGATGCAGCCGGAAAGCGAAGATCGGAAATCGGCTCGATGCGCTCCGCCGCAGTTCCGCGCCCTTCAGCAGGTACTGCCGCAGCACCGTCGCGCAACGCATGGGATCTATGTGCTCGGAGCCGCTGAAAATCAAAGAGGCGAGTTCCTCTGCCGCGCTGCCAGGACCCTGGAGACGGCGAGGGAATTGCCGGATCAAGCGCCCAGTCCCTTCCTCAGCGCGGACCCCGAAGGTCGTCTCGATCCACGAGGCCAACGGATGCAAACGGAAGGATTCATAATCGTCGGGCGGCGGACTGCCAGCCAGAATGGCCTCACGCAGCGCTTGGACCGCTTCCGGCTTCTGGAAATTGAGCTCCGGTGTAGCGCGCTCCAAGGTTTCTCCGATGACCTGTGAAGCATCGAATGGAACTCCAAAGAGCATCCTGGCGACCTTGGCGACCTCGGTCTTCTGGTCATCACTCGATCCACCGCTAGCCATGGTGGCTGAAGTGCCGATGCAGATGATGTCGTGTCCCCCAAACGCCTGGCGGCAACGCCGGATGAGCAGAGCAACGTCCGCACCCTGGCGGCCCCGATACGTGTGCAACTCGTCGAAAACCAGGAAGCGCAGTCCTTGGGCTGCTCGGACGAGCTCGCGGTCTTCGCTGCGGGTGAGCAGCAATTCCAGCATCATGTAATTGGTCAGGAGGATATCAGGCGGCTTGCTGCGGATGGCGTCTCGGTCCGGACCTTTCTCCTGCCCGGTGTACCGGGCAAACCGGACAGGCGGCTGACCTTCTGGGTACCCGTGTTTAAGGAACTTCCCGAGCTCTTCGTCTTGGCTGTTCGCCAGGGTATTCATCGGGTAAACCACGATGGCCTGGATGCCTCGCCCCGATCCGCACCGCAGGACGTCATCCACGATCGGAACGATGTAGGTGAGGCTCTTGCCGGAGCCTGTACCACTGGTCAGAATGTAGGACTTGTTTTCCTTCGCCTTTCTGATGCTCTTGGTCTGATGGGTAAGGAGAAGAATCTGCTTCCCTGACAGATCACTTGGCGACTTGTCTATCCTGAATATTTTGGCACACTCCGGGTGGAGCGTGCCGTCCATCACCAAATCATCAATGGTGCCGCCCGGGGAGAAGGTCGGATTTAATTGAAGAAGCGGCTCCGGCCAAAACGCGCCCGCGTCGAGTTCCTCGTCCACCTTTTTCCGAATGGTGGGGTCGGCGATCTTGATGAAGCTCCGCGTGTAGCGGGCGTAGTCATCAACAAGGCGCTGGCGAAGGTCGAAGACATCCATGGCGCTTCAGGTCTCCTTTTGGCCAGCCCTGCCATGTTTTACCCATTGATCAACTTCCGATGCGAGAAATTTCCAAAGCCGTCCGACCTTGTGCGCTGGCATCTTCTTGCGATAAACCCACTTGTAAATTGTGTCAGGACTCACGCCCAAATGGGCGGAGATCTCCTCCACAGAAAGCCAGCGCTCAGGCATAGTCAGATTCTCTCGCGTCGCCGTTTGGCGTAATGCCAAAATCCACGCGGAGTGGTCG
>JBJKSV010000813.1:0-8570 GCA_046703605.1 Limisphaerales bacterium | reverse complement strand
GAGTAAAGACACACCGCACCGAGCACCGGATGCCGTCGGTTATGGCCGAGTCGTAGTGGACGACGTTGGGCGGCTCCAACTCGCCTTGGGCCTGGCTGCGCACCGCGCCCAAAAGAACCGATTTCTTGGAGGCGGTGTCGTAGTAATAAATCGCCAGCGGGGCGAGCTTGATGGCCTGCTGCATCGGCGTGGTGATCGTGAGCGGGTCGGCCAGCGGTGGAGGAGGCTTGTGTTGGGACGGGGGGGGCTGAAAGCCCCTTCACTGCCTTCTTGGGTACGGACTTCATAACGGATACCTTTCGGTCGGAAGGGAGGTTAGAGAGAGGAAGAGGGGGCGAGTCAATGATTTTCTTTTACAATCTTTTCTCGCATCTTGTCGAGTTCACGACAACTAATGGTGAGCCGCCTGGAAAAATGATCATGTACGGCCTCGGTCCGGCGTCGAAGAGAAACGGTAGAAGACAGGTTTCCCCGGGCGCATCCCGGAGGGTCCCTCTCGTGGGGAAGGCGAGACAGCCGCAAGAGTGCGCAAAGGGGGCAACGAGTAGCCTGGAGAGGCTCTCATTAGCACCGTTGGCTTTAGCCCGGTGAGCGGCTCGCGCGCTGAGGAGAAGCAACTGTTTCAACAGTTTTTCTCTCCTCGAGCGGCTTCGCGAAGGCAAACCGTTGTCCCCTTCCGACCTCGGGACTCTCACTGTTGGCAGAAAGGGGTGCGAGGACGCTGCCTGGCTGGGGTTCCTCTCGCGATCTTCGCGGAGGCAGATTAGCGTTTATTAGCGTGGATTAGCGGTTTAA
Source organism: Limisphaerales bacterium (assembly GCA_046703605.1). GTDB lineage: Bacteria > Verrucomicrobiota > Verrucomicrobiia > Limisphaerales > UBA8199 > JAJYHY01. The sequence continues at coordinate 7,775 of JBJKSV010000813.1, read as the reverse complement.
TGCCTCAGGCATGCTGCCCTGGCATCTCCACGGCAGAGGCAACCCCGGCACCTCCGGCGTAAATCGCAAATCGCAAATCTAAAATCGCAAATCCCCCGAATTCTCCCTTATTTCCCGGCGGAGTTCCAAGCCCCGCTATTGACCGAGGCCTCCATCTCCTGGGCCAGGCGCAGGTGCTCTTTCAAGATCGAAACGGTTTTCTGCGCAAACGCCCGCAGTTCAGGGTTTTTTGCGTGCTTGGCCGCCTTCTCAAACGCCTTAATGTCGTGCTTGTGGTCTCTGACCATATCCTTGGCGTAGGCTCGGTCGAATCTGGCGGGTGAAAGCCCTTCAAGATGTTGCACCTGCCTGCGCTGTTTGCGTAAAAGCATTGCCGGCAAGGTCGCTCCCTTGCTTGTGGCCAACTCTTTCAACTCCGTATTGATCTGGCTGTGGTCGGTCACCATCCGCTTGCCAAAATCCTGCACGGCGGGAATGGCGCCCTTCTCCTGGGCGATCTTGCCCAATTCCACCTCCATCATCCCACCCCGCGCCGCCGCCTTCACAAACTGGAAGTCCTTCTTGGAAAATTGGCCGGCCTGTAATTTGTGGCCCCTGGAAGCCCCCTGGGCAGAAATTGCGGGCGCCAGGCTCAACACCGCTGCCAAACCAACTATGGTTGCCGTTGTAATTGCAGTTCTTGTTCTCATAAACTCCTCCTCTTTTCGAGATAAAAAATGCTTGGATAATCGGTGTCCGTTCTGTCTTTCGACTGCCTCGGTCTTTGTTACCCAAGCACACTTCAATTTAACCTCAACGCTCACTCCTTTGCACCGGGGTGTTCGCCCCACGGCTGTCTCCTCTGCTTTCGAGATTGAAACGGTGCGGGCCTCCAGGCATAACAGTCTCCGTGCGTTACATCATCAACTTCCTTTTCGCGGTGTCCGCCTGTGTTTGCGTCGCCTCCTCCCCGAACACAAATCTCATTACCAACGGCGGTTTCGAATCCGGGCTGGCCGGCTGGCGCCCCATCTGGAGCCGGCAAAACGGCGCCGCCACAGTCAACCTGGATCGGCAAATCGTGCGGAGCGGCGGCGCCTCCGCCCACATCGAGCACCACGGCGCCAATGATTGGAGTTTCGAGCCGGACCTGCGCCTGCCAGTGCGATTCGGCGACATCTTCCAACTCGACGCGTGGATAAAGCTCGAAGGGCACGGTTCCGTTACCCTTTGCGCCTCAACCTGGGATGCGCGGGACCAAAACGTTGATTGGTCTTATGGCGGCCAGACCATCCGTGCCGCCACACGCTGGCAACACCTGCGCACCCGTTTCATCATCCCACCGGGCGTGGCCCGAATCCAACCGCGGCTGATCGGCGACGGCCCCGCTGAACTCTGGTTGGATGATTGCTCCCTGCTCGAACTGCCCGGCCTCAAAATCGCGCACCAAGGCGCGCCCACAAGCCTGACGCTGACCAATCCCCTGATTGTTGTGACCGTCAATACAACCAATGCCGCCTTCTCCGTCCTGGACCGCCGCACTGGCCGCCAATGGCGCCAGCCTGTCACTCGCCCGGACGAGGTTGTCACCGGCCTTCATCGGCACGAAAATGCTCTCAGCCTGGACCTGCTCGATATCCCGTCCGGCCTGCCGCTGCGGGCGGACCTCGAACTCGAACCCGCCCAACCCGAATTCACCCTCAAGCTGACAGCAAAAGGCAGATTACCCGGCCCGATGCGGTTCCCTTACCCATTCGCCAGCCGGCCCGGTGACCGGCTCATTGTCCCGATGAACGAGGGAATCTCTTACCCAGTCGAGGACAAGTCGATTGAGCCGATGCGCCTCATCGCCTACGGGGGGCATAGTGGAATCTGCATGGCTTTTTGGGGCGTGACCGACGGCAGCCAGGGATACAGCGCGATCATCGAGACCCCAAACGACGCCGCCATCCGGATCCAACGCCTCGATGGACGGCTGGTCATCGCCCCCGAATGGGATTCCCAAAAAGGCCAGTTTGGCTATCCTCGCGAACTCCGCTACACCTTTTTCGACAAAGGCGGCCACGTCGCCATCGCCAAACGCTACCGCAAATACGCCCAGCACATCGGCCTTTTCAAAACGCTCGCCCAAAAGCGCCGCCAAAACCCAAACGTGGACCTGCTCATCGGCGCCGTTAACGTCTGGAACTGGGACGCCGACCCGGTCGAGTTAGTCAAGGAGATGCAGGCGGCGGGCATCAAACACATTCTCTGGAGCCGAGGCGGCTCGCCCGAGCAACTCCGCGCCCTGAACAAGATGAAGGTGCTCACCAGCCGCTACGACATTTACCAGGACGTGATGGACCCTGCCAATTTCCGCTTTTTGCGCGGGGTACACCCGGACTGGCCCACCGCCGCCTGGCCCAAGGACATCATGCTTCGAGCCGATGGAAGTTGGGCGCACGGCTGGGGAGTCAGGGGCGCCAACGGTAAATGGTTCTACTGCGGCGTCCTTTGCGATAGCCGCGCCCTCGGCTATGCCCGGAAGCGAATCCCCGCCGATTTGGCCACCCATCCCTACAAATGCCGGTTCATCGAAACCACCACCGCCTCCCCGTGGCGCGAATGCTACAGCACCAACCATCCCATGACCCGCACCGACAGCCGCAATTGGCGGATGCGCCTCCTGGATTGCGTCTCGCGTGAATTCAAACTCGTTACCGGCTCTGAAACCGGAATCGACGCGGCCGTCCCTTATGTTGATTATTTCGAAGGCATGCTCAGTCTCGCCCCGTACCGTGTGCCCGATTCCGGGCGCAACATGCAACGCATCTGGGACACGCCTCCGCCGCTTGTCGCAAAATTCCAGCTTGGCCAGGCCTACCGCATCCCTCTGTGGGAATTGGTCTATCACGATTGCGTTGTCGCCCAATGGTATTGGGGCGATTACAACAACAAGCTGCCTACCCTTTGGGACAAGCGGGACCTGTTCAACGTCCTCTACGGAACGCCCCCCATGTTCATGTTCAACGCCCGGCTCTGGAAGAGCGAAAAGGACCGCTTCGTTCAAAGCTACCGGAACACGTGTCCCTACGTCCGCGCCGCCGGTTACTCGGAAATGACCGACCACCGCTTCCTGACCCCCGACCGCAATGTTCAGCAGACCGTTTTCTCCAACGGCATGAAGGTGACCGTCAATTTCGGAGAGGAACCGTACCCTCTTCCCTCCGGCCAGACCCTCAAGCCCCTGGGATTTATTGTCTCAGGCATGCCCCGAGGCCAATGAGGATTCCCCCAACCACGCTCAGTCCGCGGCAGGCTGATTCGTGCCGGCGCTTTCGATAAAAGCCGGGGCGTTGGTCGGCGAGAGCGCAGCCTGGACTGAAGGCGGCAGGTTGGTCGCGTCGGCGAGCAAGAAGCTGACCTCCCACAACTCTTTGTCTGGCAGGGAGCGGGCGAAACCGGGCATGCCGGTGAGCCGAATTCCATGCGCCGCCTTCCAATGGGTCTCGGCGGGCGTGTCATCGGTGACGCCAAGACCATGAAAGACTCGGGGCGGTCTGGGAAACATGCCCGCCGCATCCGCGCTCCGAGCCACGTGAGGCCACCCATGGCAGATGGCGCAATTTTGCTTATATACTGCGACTCCCTCAAGCAGGTTTTGGGCAGTGGGGCTGATCGGCGGGGCCGGCAGCTTCACTCGAGCCAACCGCTCGTGCAGCGCCTTGTGCGCCAAGTATCGCTCGAAGGGCATGGGCGGCGCCGAAGTGGCCACCGGCGCGTAACCGGCCGCAAAATAGACATAGACCGCCGCGGGAACAATGAGCACGCCGAGGACTAATCCGATGGCGAAGTAGAGGAATCTCCTCGGCTTCGCAGCAGGCTGCTGTGGCGGTTGCGGTGATTGCGAATTCATCTCAGACTTTCTCCTCCAGGTTCACTGCGCGAGTGCCGATCCACTGGCCACGCGCTCACCCGGCTTCCGGGTGGCGCAGGATATGCGCCTTCCGAAAGCCCCGTGGGATTTCACGTTCCAAACTCTTCACAAATGATTTACGAACTGCGTAATTGATAATCGTAATTCGCCTTCCACATCCTGTCAAGAAGAGAAGCTTAGTCTGGAGAGGCCGATCACGGCCGTTCACAACGTCGTAGCGCAGCGTTCAAAACCCAATGCCACTGACATTCGGCGGCGCGAGTCATTGCCAGGACTGTGTATGCCTCTGGGCCGGAGGCATTTCCGCTTAGGCGGGCCTTGCCACTGGCAGCGAGAGGCCGATGCCTGCACGCGTAGGGAGAGCATAGGCCATAAAGCGTTCCTATTTGACATCTTTAGCATCCTGAATAATGGTAAGCGACATCGCCAAACGTAATGAGCTCATTTCGCCCCCAATGAAAGCGTTGATTCGAGAGGTCCTATTGAGCTTTTGGAAGGTGCATATCCTCCACCACGCGGGGGAGGCGCCGGTTCATGGGCAGTGGATTCTGACCGAGCTGCGCCGGCACGGATACGAAATCAGTCCGGGCACCTTATACCCCCTTCTGAATCGAATGGAGCGACTGGGCTGGTTGCGGTGCAAGGTGGACCCGGATGGAGGGCGCCGAGCGCGCAAAGACTATCGTCTGACCTTCGAGGGGCGGCAGGTACTGAAGCTGATCCGGGAGCAGCTCGAGGAACTCCACGAGGAGGTCGTTCGCGGAGCGCATGCCAAGCCGAGGGGCGCCAGGCATGAACCTGAGAAGCGGTTCGTCGAGGACTCGACGCTCAGAAGGCGCGCCCTCAGCCGAAGAAAAACCAACCGATTGTAGAATGAGATTATCCCAGAAAGAAAGCACGAGCCTTGCCTTGACTGTAACCGCAACCATGCTGGCGCTCGCCGCCCGCGCTGGCGATGCGCCATCGTCCACGAACGCCGCCCCGGCAAGCTCTTCCCCTCCCTTGTCGGCAGCGGACAATTCGGGATTTGACGACAAACTAACCGGGGGCTGGGACGGCGAACGCCGCCGCCTGGAGGACAAGGGCATCTCGCTCAATGCCCAACTGATTCTGGAAGGATTTCACAACTTCACGGGCGGACTCAAAACAGGCACCGAGGGCGCCTTAAGCTTCGACCTGAACCTGGCGCTCGATACGGAAAAACTCTTCAACTGGAAGGGCGGCCAATTTTACGCCGATCTGGAAGACCACGCCGGGCAGAATCCTACGGCGGATTTGACCGGCGACCTCCAGGCCTTTGACAAGCTCAACACCGCACCCTATCTCCAACTATACGAGTTATGGTATCAGCAGGCCTTGTTCGACGACTGGTTGCACCTTAAGCTCGGCAAGTGGGACGCCAACGATGATTTTAGCGTCATCGACAACGGACTGGCCTTCCTCGACGCGTCGGACATCGTCAGCCCGACCATCCTCGCGTTTCCCACCACCCCCGATCCGATGCTCGGCGCGGCCATTTATCTCACGCCCGCCAAATTCTGGTATGCCCAATTTGGCGCCTTTTACGCCAATCGCTCGGATACCTTCGGAGACATCACAGGCCATCCACAATCCATCCAGCCCACCGAACACGGGATGCTGTTCGTCGGTGAGACGGGCTTGCGCTGGGACCACGCGCCGCTCCTGGGCAAAGATGGCAATCTGAAGTTCGGTGCCTGGGGCCACACCGGAACATTTACCCGCCTGGACGCCACCCAACAGCGGGGCGCTAACGGCTGTTACTCCATCTTCGATCAAACACTTTGGCAGCCCAACGGCGAACCGGAGCAAGGCCGGGGTCTGCGCAGCTTTGTGGAGGCTGGCCAGACTCAGGCCAGCGTGAGTGCCATTGACTGGAATATTGCCGGGGGCCTCGCCTGGACCGGGCCGCTCGCCGTGCGACCGAGCGATATCCTGGGCTTCAGCGCCAACTACGCCCACCTCAGTTCGCAGGCCGCGCTGCCGCACCCCTGCGAACTAGCCCTGGAATGGTTTTATCAACTGCCGCTACGAAAGTGGGCGGCGCTCCATCCGGATGTGCAGTTTATTGTCCATCCCGGTGGCCAATATCCCAACGCCGTCGTGGGGACCTTGGATTTGACAGTCCAATTCTGAGCTTTGAGCATGGCGCCACACCCGCCCCAATCGCCCTTCCACACGGACAGAGAGGTCCGCGGCTTGCCCTCGCAAAACCCTTCATGAAGACGTCCCCCCAGAGATTGACACTCGCCATTTTAGCTTCGAAGATTGGTCTATGAACCCCATCAAAAAGTTCGTTCAACCTTCGGGGGCTAATGCCAACGTTCTCATCCGTTTGGTCGTTGGCGGCGTATTCCTTAACGAAGGCATCCTTAAATTTATGTACCCGGCAGCCCAGGCGGCCGGACGCTTTGCCAGAATCGGCCTGCCGCATTCCGGTTTCTTGGGCCCGTTGGTGGCCACCGTGGAAACCGTGTGCGGCGCCATGGTGATTTTGGGCCTGCTCACCAGGCCGGCATGCCTCGCGCTGTTCATCAACATTTCGGTGGCCATTTTCACGACCAAGATCCCCGTCCTCCTCGGCCACAGCTACTTGGGCTTTCATTTGACCAAGCTTAGCCACTATGGATTCCTCAGCATGGTCCACGAGGCGCGCACCGACCTCTCCATGTGGTTCGGCCTGTTGTTCCTGCTCATCGCGGGCGGCGGACGCTGGTCTCTCGATGCCCGGCTCTTCAAAGGAAAACTCAATTCGCTAAAATAAACCTCACAAAAATGAAATACACGCTCCTCATCCTAACCACCGCTGCCAGCCTTGCGCTGGCCGGCTGCACCAGCACCCAGGCGCCGAGGGCGCCAACCCAAAAATTGGCTCCCCAATCGTTCTCCGTGCCCGCCGAGGTCTTGACGCAGGTCCTGCCCCCGCCTCTGAAGCAAACCGGCTTTGGTTTCACTTCCCGCCAGGAAGACCTTCGCCCGTTCGTCTGCGCCATCCATCAGCCCTCCATGGACGGCTAGATTCTGATGCCCCCTGCGCTGAAAAATCGGGAGAACTCAGCGACCTTCAAGCCAATGATGAAAATGTCCCGAACTAGCATGATATGTTAGTGCAAATCAGACCGGATAGCTCGTTGTCGCTGATGAGAGAATTCGCGGCTGCGCCGCAAAGACAACATGCCACGCCATGGTGAAAACAGAGGGGCGTGCCAGTTTGGTGGTGCGCGGTTGCCTAAGGCTTAATCCAAGGGTCTAGTGACCGCGTCGAGCATGATGCAGCCGGACCAACAGGGTCGGGTCCGCCTCGCACTGGCCCACAACCTCGTTATAGCGTTCAAGCAGCTTCATGAGTGCGACTTTGCAGTCCGCGGCTTTGAAGAGGCTCCGCTCGTAAACGTTGGCGGTGAGGAACTGAGTGGCATCAAGGACATCAACCCGGTCAGCCAATTTGGCGTTCCTCAGGAGGAACGCTGCGCCATCGACTCCCTCGCCACTGGTGACGATCACCGGCTTAAGCCCGTCTTGGAGATTCTGAGCGCACTTCCTGACGAGCGCTTCGCTCGGATGCGTAGTGACGTGAATCGCAACTGCCTCCACGTGGAAATCGCCTTTCCGCTCCGTCGGACGGTCGGCGACCGAGAACCCGTGATGCTGGACCTTTCCTTCGCCCAAAACGATATCGAGCTTAGCGCCCACCAAATGCTGAAGCATCGCCCCGACGTAATTGGTGCCGCCCGCAAGCGTTTGAACCTCGCGAGCCTGTTCCAGCAAGTCGTCAATGTTGGCTCGTAGAGATATTCCAGGATCGAAGTTGAACTTCGGCCCCTCAGAGGCGAAGTGCAGCCGAACCTTCTCGATCCACCAC
>JBJKSV010000812.1:0-3913 GCA_046703605.1 Limisphaerales bacterium | reverse complement strand
CCGCCAAAGCTCACCGTAGTGACACCCAGCAGATTGGTTCCGGTAATGACGACATTCGTCCCCGCCCGTCCTGTGAGCGGTGAAAAGATCGAGATGCCGGGAGGGACAAAGAAATTGGTGCTGGTCGTAAAGTTGCCCTTGGGGGAGGTGACCGTAATCGGGCCGGTCGTCACCCCCAAAGGGGCGGCAATCTGGATGCGAGCATCCGATTGAACGAAGAAACCCGTACCCGCCTTTCCATTGAATGCCACTCCTGTGGCACCGGTGAAGTGCGCCCCGTCTATATAGACTGTCGTGCTGGCGTTGCCGACGGCGGGATCAAAGCCCGATATGTATGGCCCGGGGCCAAGAACGGTGAACGAGTCGAGGCTGTTGCTCGTGCCATAAGGGGTTGTGACTGTAATGGGGCCGTTGGCGGCGCCAGCCGGAACGAGGGCATTGATCTGGGAGCCTTCCGCATTGGGTATGAACGTGGTCGCACTCTTGCCGCCAAATTCGACCGATTGCGGGTTCGACAGGTGCCAGCCACTAATCGTAATCTGATCGCCCGGCGAGCCGTAGGCCGGCGTGAAGCCGGTGATATACGGCCCCAGGCCCAAAACCAGGAAATCATCCGCACTCGAAGCCGAGCCGCCCCCAACCTGAACGGTGATCGCTCCCGTGGTCGCGCCCGTGGGCACATGGGCATGAATGAGGAGGGACGAGATAGCCACCGCGGTCGTGTCCCGGACCCCGTTGAAGCTCACGACCAGCGTTCCCGGATAAAACCCGCTCCCGTTTATCGTAACCGGTTCGCCCGCTGACCCAAAGGCCGGGCTGAAGGAGCTAATTTGCTGGCCATCCACGGTGCCCCCTCCCAGGAGCAACAGTGACATCCAAAGCGCGAGTTTCCCGTTCGACTTCATGCAATCTCACTTCATCTTTAGCAAAACCCTCAAGCCATGGCTAGGCCGGATATTCCCCACCTGGGCCGGGCGCGCAGTCCTCTGCGCGGCGCCCTCGGCCCAATCGTCAGCATGCTGCGGTGTTGCGGCGCGCAGAGCACTGCGCGCCCTACCTACAGACTGATGCCGTTTTGTTCGTGGCATACAGTATTGGAGTGCATCATGAACGACCCCGCCACCTGTTGTTTGAATTGAATTGATCAGTGGGTGGTTTAGAATGACTAAAAATGACGGCATGCCACAAATGCCTGTAACGCTTTACGATCTAATCCCGCGGGATGATTATGCGGACAACGACCTGCTCCTGGGCCGTTTCCTCGAGTACACCGACGCGAAGCGCCTCACGCTCTACCCGGCGCAGGAATCCGCCATCTTGGAGTTGTTCGAAGAAAGGAACGTGATCCTGAATACCCCAACCGGCTCAGGCAAGTCGCTGGTAGCCGCCTCGGTGTTATTCAAGGCCCTGGTGCAGGGTAAGCGCGCCGTCTATACCTGCCCCATCAAGGCACTGGTCAATGAGAAATGGATGGCCCTCTGCCGCGAATTTGGCCCGGACAACGTTGGCCTGAGCACCGGCGACGCCTCTGTAAACCGCGACGCCCCCATCCTTTGCTGCACGGCCGAAATCCTAGCCAATATCGCCCTGCGCGAGGGCGCCGACGCCCCATTCCAGGAGGTGGTCATGGACGAGTTCCACTATTACGCTGACCGCGAGCGCGGCGTGGCCTGGCAAGTGCCTCTGCTTACGCTGCCTCAGGCCCGGTTCCTGCTGATGTCCGCCACATTGGGCGACACGGCATTTTTCGAGGCCGAACTAACTCGCCTGAATGGCCGCGCCAGTGTCGCGGTTCAGTCCGTGGAGCGCCCCGTCCCGCTGGATTACGCCTATTCCGAGATTTCGCTGGCCCAAACTCTCGAACGGCTTGCGGCTGAAAAAAAGAGCCCGGTGTACGTGGTTCATTTCACTCAACTGGAAGCCGCGCAGAGCGCCCAGGACTTCACCAGCATCAACGTTTGTACGCGGGAGGAGAAAAACACCATCGCCAATGCCCTTGAGGGTTTTAAGTTCAGCAGCCCTTACGGGCCGGACATTCGCCGCTGGCTCAAGCATGGCATTGGGCTACACCATGCCGGTCTGTTGCCCAAATACCGGGTCCTGGTCGAACAGCTTACCCAAAAGGGATTGCTTAAGGTTGTCTGCGGCACCGATACGCTTGGCGCGGGCATCAACATGCCGCTGCGCACTGTGCTTTTTAGCAGACTTTGCAAGTTCGACGGCCAAAAGACCGGCATCCTCAGCGCCCGCGATTTTCACCAGATCGCCGGACGGGCAGGACGCAAAGGTTTTGATGACCGCGGCTGGGTGGTGGCCCAGGCCCCGGAACACGTCGTTGAGAACATCAAACTCGAGGAAAAGGCGGCCAAAGGCGGCAAGAAATCGGTCAAACGCAAACCGCCCGACAAGAACTTTGTCAATTGGGATAAGCAAACCTTCCTGCGCCTGATCCACGCGCCGCCGGAGAGGCTGACTTCTCGTTTCCAGGTCTCGCATGGCATGTTGCTCAATGTCTTGAGCCGGAAGGGCGATGGTTGCCGCGCCATGCAGCGCCTCATTCGCGATTGCCACGAAACGCCCAAAGCCAAGAAAGAACATACCAAGCGGGCCTGGCAGTTGTTTCGTTCGCTGGTGGAACGTAAAATCGTGGAGTTCATCCCGAAAACCGAGGAAGGCGCCTACCTGCGGGTCAACGTGGAGTTGCAGGACGATTTCTCGATGGACCAGACGCTTTCGCTCTATCTGCTGGACACCATACCGCTGCTGGACTCCGAGGCGCCGGATTATCCGCTGGTCCTGCTCACTTTGGTCGAGTCCATCCTGGAAAATCCAGACATCATCCTGCGCAAGCAACTCGACAAGCTCAAGAGCCAGAAAATGGTCGAGATGAAGCTGGCGGGGATCGAATACGAAGAGCGGATGGAGGAGCTGGAAAAGCTCGAATACCCAAAGCCGAACCGGGAATTCGTTTATTCCACGTTCAACGCCTTTGCCGATAAACATCCGTGGGTCGGCCAGGAAAACATTCGCCCAAAATCCATCGCCCGCGAGATGTTCGAGGGGTTCCGCTCCTTCTCGGATTACATCCGCGAGTATGAGTTGCAGCGTTCCGAAGGCTTGTTGCTCCGCCACCTCAACAGCGTTTATAAGGTCCTCGCGCAGACTGTCCCCGAGAGCGCCAAGACCGACCCCGTCCGTGAAATGGAGTTGTATCTGAGCGCCATGATTCGGCAGGTGGATTCCAGCCTGCTCGAGGAATGGGAAAAGATGCGCGATCCCAATTATGTTCCGCGCGGGGAGGTTAAAGAAGTGCGTCCGCCGGGGGCTGAAGAGGCCGAACGCGATATTACGCGCGACACCAAGGGCTTCACCGCAGCCATCCGCACCCGCATCTTTAATTTCCTGCGAGGCTTGATTAATATGGATTATGAAGGCGCGCTGGAAAATCTCAGCACACCGAACGATGCCGAGGGCGAGCCTTGGACCGCCGAACGTCTCAAAGCGATTCTGGAGGCCTACCATGCCGAGCACGAACGCGTATGCCTGGACCCAAACGCCCGTAATGCGCGCCACACTTACGTCATCCCCGCCGAGGATAAACGGACTTGGCGCGTCCAACAAATGCTGGTGGACCCGGACGAGTACAACGATTGGGTGGTCGAATTCGAGGTGGATCTGGCCCAATCTCGGGCCGCAGGCCAACCGGTTCTGCAGTTGCGGAGGATCGGGGCCTTGTAGAGGCCCATCGCGTTGGTCCTCCCCGCGTCTCCCCCATCCAAACTCCGCGCCGGTTCATGCACGAACCGCGAGGCGGCCTTCCTTGACGGTTGGCGAGCGGCTCTCCCTTAAATAGCCGGCCAGAAAGGCCGGCCCGCGGCATTCTACGTTCCGCGGTCCTCCCACCGCGGAGAGA
>JBJKSV010000811.1:0-13908 GCA_046703605.1 Limisphaerales bacterium | reverse complement strand
GCCTCGACGATCAACTCCATCCAGTATGCAGACTCGTCGGCTTCTTCCTCTACGGTCCCCAGTTTTGAGACAAACTCGGCCTTCGAACGCCCCCGGCAGGCAGCTCGGTAGTTAGCTCCCACCGACGTGCCACTACGGACCAACTGGCCACCGATGGCACGGCCCTCTATCGTTCGCGGCAGGGCTGCTGCCAGTCTCAGAACGCGCAAGGCAAACTTCTTTGTTCTTTCTTTCAACTCAGTTTCGTTCATGGCCGGAAGCTCTCAAGGATGCCGCCCAATCGCAAATCGCAAATCTAAAATCGCAAATCCCCACAATCGCAAATCCCTAAGATCGCAAATGGCCTACTCATCCTCCCCCCTCATGCGCACATTCAGCTCCAGTTTCCAGCGGCCGTCCCCGCCCCTTTCCAGGCATCTGACTTCGAGTGTGCCAACCTCGGTCACCGCCGCCTGGAGATTGACCGGAACCAGCCGGCCAGTTTCGCGCGAATCTCCCGGCAGAGTTGTCTCTATCGGCGCTAGTTCCTCGAACTCCGTGTTGCCATGAATGTCTTCGAGCATGTCGCCCACCTTGTCGTCCCGGCGAACGGAGGAGGCGAAGAAGCGAAAACGGGTTGGCTCGGCCACGACCAGGCCGAATTCCTGGGGAGGCACATCCGCCTGGGTGCCTTCCTCCATCCCGAAGGGAGCGACGCATAGCGCCTTGACCGGAGGCTCAAACCCCGGCACCGCCGGCGCCGGCGACTCCACCCCCACATAATAGGAGCGGGCAGTGCCGCCCCGAATGCGCACGCCGTGGCCGTGCCGGACCCAGCCATAATAGGCGGCGCCTCGGGCCACCGCCAAGTCGAGGTCGGCGCCTTGCAACTCTTCGATTGGCTGGCCACCGTCGGCAGCCAGCCTGTTGTTGAGCACCTGAACAATTCGTTCTTTGAGAACGGCGGCTTTGAAGACGCCGCCGTTGAAGAGGATGGCGGTAGGATGAACGAAAGATTTGCCCTCGACCTTCACGGGCGAATCAGGAGAGCTTTCCAGCGCGCGGGCCTGGCGAGTCAGGAACGCGGCCAAATGCCGGGTGATGCCGGGGTCCTGGGCGTAAGGCAGGGCCATTTGCGCCAGGCCGGTGCGGCGGGCGCTTCGGGGCATTTCTGTCACGGGTACTTCCGGCATGAAACCAACCGTCAGAATGCGGGTCAGGGCCTCGCGGGTAAGCTCGGTTTTGACCGAGCCGCCGACCAGGCCGGAGCCGCGGCTCGGGATGGAGATGGGCGCCTTCTTCAATTTCGGGTCAGCAAAGAGATGTTCCTTGGCCTGGCGGCAGCCGTAGGTCAGCGAGGCGAATTGCCAGGAGTCGAGCTTCTTGCCCGCCTCAAGCAATTCCTGGTTGAGGTTGTGGGCCAGGGCAAGGTCCATGTTGTCGCCCCCTAGCAAAATGTGGTCGCCGACCGCCACGCGGGTAAGCTGCAGGTCGCCCGCCTGTTCGGTGACGGCGATGAGCGACAGGTCGGTTGTGCCGCCACCCACGTCCACGACCAAAATAATGTCCCCATTCTCGACGTGCTTGCGAAAGCCTTCCCCGGCCACCTCGATCCATGCGTAGAGAGCCGCCTGCGGTTCTTCCAAGAGAATCACATTTTTCAGCCCGGCGTCCTTGGCCGCCTTAAGCGTCAGGTCTCGCGCGGCGGCGTCGAACGACGCGGGCACGGTAAGGATGACTTCCTGCTCGAGGATGGCGCTCTCCGCCAGGGACTTGCCGTGCCCCCGCTTGCTGTCCCAAGCCGCGGCGATGTGTTCCAGGTAGCGCGTGGAGGCCTCGACCGGCGAGAGGCGCTGAACGTCCGCCGGCGCCTGCCATGGAAGCAACGCGCTGGCGCGGTCCACGCCCGCATGGCTCAACCAGCTCTTGGCGGAAGAGATCAGACGGGCGGGAACTTTCGCGCCGTGGCTTCGGGCGAATTCCCCAATGATCAACGCCGCATCCTTATTCCATGGAACGGCCAGGCTGCCATCGGGGAATTCCTGGGCGTTGGGCAAATACAAGAAGGAGGGCAGGAGCAGCCGCTCTTCAACGGCGCCTGGAGCGGTGACCTGCGGGATTGGAACGACGCTCTCCTGCCAGTTGCGAGGCGCCTCCAAGGCGAGATCGTAAAACGACAAGGCCGAATTCGTCGTGCCAAGATCAATACCGATAGTATAGCGAGACATGTGACTCTAAGGCAATTCCACCTCCGCCGGGGCTATCACGCGCGCATCCACCGCCTGGGAGATTTCCGGCATGCGAATGGCCTTGGCCACCCAGCCGTGGTGCTTAAGGGTTCCGCGAAACGGCGGCTGGCCCGCCACATTGCCTGTGAGCCGAATCTGTTGGGCGTCGAAACCTTCCGCGACAGTCAGGGAGGAACCTTCGGCGGCCGGGTTGGCGGGAGCAAAGTCAAAATACTGCTGCATGACCTTGCGGCAGCCGGCATGAACGACGCGCGCCGCCGTGCCGACGTCTTCATCGGAGTAACTTGTGATGTCCTGCTGCAAAAAGTCAATGAGCCGTCCCTCGCGCTGGAGGGCGTTGAGCAGGACCAGGCTCGAGGCATGGACCCTCTCCGGCGGCAATGCCTTGGGGGCTGTCGCCTGACGCGCCGCCGCCTCCAAGCCGGCAGCCACCTGCCGTCCGAACGCGGCGCTGAAGATCAGCCGCCACGCCATGGCAAGGCGCGCGAAAAATGAGATCGGTTTCGCGGAGTTTGAATCTTCCATTCGGGAAAAATACAGCCGTTTGATGCCGGGGCAAACGACATTTTGCGCCCAGCGCTCCCCACGGGCGCCTCCCCTCAGGCCCCCAGGCAGTTGCCAGGAACGGCTGCAAAAACCCGCCGCTCTTGTTTCGCCCTTGCTCTTGCTCTTGCTCCACCCATCATCCCCTCTCGAATGTCACCCAAAGTGTAACACTTCCGTAACGGTTACATTTTCTACAACTCCCTCCCTCCCAACCACTTCCAAAACACACAATCCCTCGCCGTGTAACACCTTCCCCTCCTTAGAGCACCGTGATCCAGAACCGCGGCCCCCGAAAACGCACATGAACATTATGACAACTCACATCGCCCTGCGACCGCCCTCGAAACAGGCCGTCTTCGGAAACCTGCGGAAACTTACGGAAGCCTGCGGAAGCCCGCGGAAGGTTCAAGGCGCCTCTTTCTAGCACCTCCTGGACGATTCACGCGCCAGGTTGCTAATAGAAAGGGCATGATCGGTTATTATGTCTGTGTATTGGATGCAAAGTGTTCTTCCAGGTTGCCCCACGTCTCCACACCCCCGGGAATCGAAGTCTTTGGTGAGGGCTTGAGGCAAAGGTAAGATATGCGAGGAGCGCATCCAACGGCCCAGGAATGGGAACAAGTGGCCCGGCGGGCGGATTTTGAACCTGGCAAGATGGCGTCGATCTGCCTGATTTCCGAGCGCCAGTTGCAGAGGACATTCAAACAGCAACTGCATTCGACGCCTCGGCGCTGGCTGCGGCAATTGCAATGCCGATTGGCCAAGGAACTGATTTTGAAAGGATACTCCAGCAAAGAGGCAGCCGCTGAGCTTAAGTTCTGCAACAACTCCCACTTTTGCCGTGAGTTCAAGAAGGTCTTCGGAAGACCGCCCCAGAGCTTCGCCCCGGTCCGGAAGAATGGGGGCCAAGGCTTGCACAGCGGCAATTAGCGGCGTGCAACGTAAAATCTGAAACGCGAAACGTCCCTGGCGGGACGGAACTTGGGAGAGAAGACTCACGTTTCACGATCTCCTTGCTATTGCACTCTGGAGAGCGGCCTGGAAATTGGTTGAGGATGGCCCGATTCTTCCCGTATAGTTGCGGGCATGGTTCACGTTGGCATTGGCTACGATGTGCATGCGTTAGTTGAGGGGCGAAGGCTCGTGCTGGGGGGGGTTGTCATCCCTCATAGCAAGGGTCTCGAAGGCCACTCGGATGCGGATGTCCTGATGCATGCGGTTTGCGACGCCGTGCTTGGCGCCCTGGGCGAAGCGGACATTGGCCATTTTTTCCCCAACACAGACCCGAGGTGGCGTGGGGCGCCGAGCCGGATTTTTCTGAACGAGGCCTCGCGTCTGGTCGGCTTCCGCAATGGCAAAATCGTCAACGTGGATGCGACTGTCGTGGCGCAAGAGCCGAAACTGTTTCCCTACATCCATGAGATGAAAGTGAACATGGCATCGGCCTTGGGGGTGAACATTGCCCAGATCGGGATTAAAGCCACGACCAATGAGCGACTGGGTTTCATCGGGCGAGAGGAGGGGATTGCGGCGATGGCCGTCGCGGCGGTGGACCTCTAAGACCCTATGGCAAAGGCCGAAATAAGCTGGAGACGAATCACCGAAGAGGGCATTCGGATGCAAGTCTATGCGCGGCACGTTGGCCGGGATTGGCGGTTCTTTCAACGTGAACGACGCTACGACCAGTGGCAACCGGTGCCTGAACCTCCCCTGGAGGATTGGCTGGAACTGCTGGACGCGGTCCAGCGCCGCATCCAACGCCGCCTGTTGCGTCCCGAGGAGGTTCTCCGGCTCAAGAAGGCCATCGGAGAGAGGTTTCCGGCCGTTGAGTTCTGACGCCGGGCGCTGGGCAAGCAACCTACCTCAGCCGGTACATTCCTCGATCGGGATTGGCAATCGTCTTGTCCTTCGACTTCATCTCGTTGAGCCTGGGGTCCAGGCTGCGCGGCTTGACTTCCTTGCCTCGCAGGACGGACACTCGTTTGGCGATCTCCTGCTTGCTCATTGCCTCTCCGGATTCCAGGGCCTTGAGCACGGCCTCTTTGACGGTCAGGCCCGCCGTTGCGGGTGTGCCGTTGCCTGGACCCGATGCCCGCGCCTTCCCCGCCCTCCGCGCCATGCGCTTGGCGACTCCGGCCTGGATATTGGCGCGGCCCTGCGCGCTCATCCCGCGCTTCCGCCTGTTCCTGGGGCCTTTCGGCTTGCCCCGCCCTTCGGCCACATCAGTCTCAGCGCCGGCGCGCGCGAGCTCGCTTAATTGCTCTTGAAGCGCCTCAATCCGTTCTTTGAGATCGGCCGCTTTTCGTAATTGTTGTGCTGATAGATTAGACAATTGCATTTACAGCAGTGTGGCTGCATTCGCTGCAAAGTCAATTCGCCACTGTGATATTGGATTCGTCCGCCTCCGTCCCAAGCACAGGTCCTATTGCAGTCTCACCCGATAGAAGGTTTGCGGGCCGCTGATTGCGTTGGTCCAGGGCGAGGTGGCGTTGCTCAGATCGTTGTAAGGCCCCGTCAGACTCGGAGCGGACTGGAGCGTTCCCATCGGCCAGGTGAGGATGACGTTTGCGCCGGAGGCGCTGATGTTCAAGCGAAGCGAATTGGCGAAATGCTCCTGGATCTGCTCCGGGCTGAGCGCGTAGTTGTAGAAAGCCACATCATCCACTCCGCCAGAGAAGCCGAAGTATGCGCCGTCGCTGCGCTGGCCCAGCACCTCAGGACTTCCGGCCAAGGTCGGATCTCCGTTGATTCCGTTGGGAAGAAATCCCGAAGCGGCCACAGTCGTCTGAGCGCTGCCTGGAACCCCGTTGACATAAAGTTGGATATTCGTGCCGTCATCTGTCAGAGCCAGGTAATACCAAGAGCCGGGAGTCAGCGGGATGTGACCGAAGTCACTGCCGAAGTAGCTGGGCCCTCCGCTGCCATTGAACAGACCGAGCGTCCAAGCTCCCTGTCCGCCGTTCGGGTGCTGGTAGATGACCCAACCATAAACGGCGGTGCTGTAGTTATAGTTGTACAAAGACGACATCACCGTACGGAAATTGCCGTTCGCGTCGTTCGAATCGGGGCGAACCCAGGCCTCGGCAGACCACGGCCCGAAAGGGTTCAACTCGAGCGCATACGGAATGCTGACCACGCCGCCCTGGCCGATGTTCGCAGTGTTTGTGTCGCTCAGGTCCACCGCGGTGTCGCTGTCATGCGGAACACCGCCTGGGATGCCAAATGTAATGGCGCCCTTGGAATTGTCATAAGCGCCATCAAAGCTCCCGGCTGAGTCGATCGCCACGGTGCTGCCTGCGGGCTCGTCCAGGCGCCAGTAGGCCACCGGGTCATCCGCCATGACAATCTGCGCGTAGCCGCTTAGGGCGTTCGTGACCGGCCGGGGCTGGACAATCAGAGAGGCCGGCCCGGAATCCGCGCTGCCAAACGGGCCGGTTACGTGCGCGTGATAGTCATCCGCATCGCCAGGTTGCACATCGTTCAGCCAGAGTGTGTCCTTGGTCGCCCCGGCAATTGGTGAGGCGCCTTTAAACCACTGATAGGTGATCGGCAGCGCGCCCTCAGCGACGACACGGAAGGCGGCCTTGCTGCCCTGGTTGCGCTCACCCTATCGCAGGGCGCACCTCGGAAACCCGATCCTAACTTGCGGCCTGGCGAGTCGATGCTTAAATGAGGCCATGAACATCGTCCGTCTGAGCTTGCTCTTGGTTCTAGCCTGGGACGCCGCCTATGCGTCCCCCGATCCCCTGCGCGCCTGGAATCCGGGGCGGACGCGAACGTCCATCATGCGGTTTGTGGAGGCCGTGACGAAGGCGAACAGTCCCCATTTTGTGCCCGTGGCAAGGCGGATAGCGGTGTTCGACAATGACGGAACGCTTTGGTGCGAGCAGCCGGCCTGCCCGCAATTGGTTTTCAATCTCGATTGCGCCAAGGCGCTGGCCGCCCGCCGCTTGAAATGGCATTCGACCGAGCCGTTTGAATCCGCGCTGACGGATTACCTGGGCGGTCTGGTTGACACCGGAGTTGGCGGGCTGAACGAATTGGCGGTCGGGACGGGTGGGGGCCAGACCGTAGAGGAGTATGCTCAAAGCGTTAGAAGTTGGATGGCCGGCGCGAAGCATCCGCGGTTTGGGCGTCCCTACACCGAGTGCGTGTATGAGCCGATGCTGGAGCTGCTCGCCTATCTGCGTGCGCACGGATTTAAGACATATATCGTCTCGGGCGATGATCTGGAGTTCATGAGGGCATGGACCGAAAAGGTCTATGGCGTGCCGCCGCAGCAGGTCATCGGCAGCACGGTGCAGACCCGGCTTGAGATGAGGGACGGAAAACCGGCCGTTGTGCTCACGTCGAAGATAGCCTGCATCGACGACGGAGCGCAAAAGGTGCTTTCGATCCAGCGTGTGGTTGGCCGGCGCCCCATCGCCGCATTCGGCAATTCCGACGGAGACCTGCCGATGCTTGAATGGACCGCATCGGGCGCAGGGTTGCGATTTTGCGCTTTTGTTCATCACACCGATGGCAAACGCGAGTATGCTTACGACCGCGCTGCCGCCATCGGGCGCCTGGACAAAGGACTGGACGAGGCCAGGCGGCGGGGCTGGGTGGTGGTGGACATGAAAGATGATTGGAGGAAGGTATTCCCGCCCGAAAAGAACAGACTTTAGGTTTGCAGTTTTGGCGGCACATCATAGCTTTGGCGCATGGTTCTGGAATTCGCCAAGATGAATGGCGCAGGCAACGATTTTGTGCTCATCGACAACCGTTCGCGGACGATCAGGCTCTCTCGCGAGCAGATCACCCGGCTTTGCGACCGGCACCGGGGCATCGGGGCCGATGGCCTGATGCTGTTGATCCCCTCGAGTGGCAAGGCGGATTGGGCCTGGGAGTTTTATAACAGCGATGGCAGCACAGGAGAAATGTGCGGAAACGGCGCGCGCTGTTTTGCGCGTTTTGCCCAGCGCAAAGCGGGGGCTGGGGAGCGGGTCACGTTTGAGACGGAGGCGGGCGTCATTGCCGCCAGGCTCGACGGCGCGCGGGTGACCGTGAATTTGACGCCGCCGGAGGGACTGCGGCTGAACGAGGAAGTGGCGCTGCCGGGTGGTCCCGTGGCAGTTCACTCCCTGAACACCGGCGTGCCGCACGCGATTCTCTTCGTGCCGGATGCCGACAAGGCCATGGTCGAGCAGCTTGGCCCCCAGATTCGCCGCCACGCGCATTTCGCCCCGAAGGGAACGAACGTCGATTTTGTGCAGGTGCTGGCCCCTGGGCAAATCCGGGTGCGCACATTCGAACGCGGAGTCGAAGGGGAAACACTGGCCTGCGGCACGGGCGTCGCCGCATCCGCCCTGGTGGCCTCGCGCGTCCATGGATTTGGAGCGCCGGTCAAGGTGCGCGTGCAAAGCGGAGACGAACTGGAGGTCGGCTTTGTGGAGCGAAACGCCGGCTTCGCCGACGTGACGCTGGCCGGCCCCGCGGAGTACGTTTTCGAGGGGCGTATCGAACTTTAAGCATTCTTATGTTCACAGGAACCTATACAGCCATCGTCACTCCCTTCCGGGATGGCAAGATTGATGAACCGGCGCTCGAACGCTTAGTCAAGAATCAGGTTCGAGCCGGCATTGACGGCATCGCCCCGGTCGGCACAACGGGTGAATCGCCCACCGTTAGTTACGAGGAGCACATTCAAGTCATCGCGCTGACCGTGAAGTTCGCCGCCGGAAAAACGAGAGTAATGGCGGGCACGGGCGGCAACTCGACCAGCGAAGCAATCTACCTGACGCAGGAGGCTGAGAAAGCCGGCGCGGACGCTTCACTCCAAGTGGCGCCCTATTACAACAAACCGACGCAGGAGGGCCTCTTTCAGCATTTTCGCGAGATAGCGAAGAACACGCGCCTGCCACTGGTCCTCTACAGTATTCCCGGGCGGTGTGGCATCGAGATCGGAGTTGAGACCGTGAAACGGCTCGTGCGAGAGTGCAAGAACATAGTGGGGATCAAAGAAGCCGGCGGCAACCCGGACCGGGTAAGCCAGTTGCGCGCCGCGCTGGGGCCGCGGTTCGATATTCTCAGCGGGGACGATTCGCTGACACTGCCGTTCATGGCGGTGGGGGCGCAGGGCGTGATCAGCGTCGCCTCGAACATCATCCCTCGCCAAATCTCGCAAATGGTCAATGCCTTCGCCCAGGGCGACACCCGAGCCGCGTTGAGGCTCCACCAGAAGTATTACCCGCTGCTGAAAGACCTTTTTATCGAAACCAACCCGGTGCCGGTCAAGGCGGCGCTGGCCATGATGGGCCAGATTACCGAGGAATATCGCCTGCCCTTGGCGCCAATGAATCCCAAGAACCGCGAAGCCCTGCGCGCCACGATGCGCCAGTGCGGCCTCCTCAAATGACTCGCATCATCATCACCGGTTCAAAGGGGCGGATGGGGCGCATGCTCCTGGCCTGCGCTTCTGAGCACCCGGATTTGCGGGTGGTGGGCCAAATCGATCAAGGCGACGATCTCCGATCGCTCTTAGACCAGGCTGAGGTCGTTGTCGATTTCAGCTTGCATTCGGCCACCCCAGGCATTGCTGCCCTCTGCGCCGAAAAGAACAGGGCCCTTGTTATCGGGACGACCGGCCATTCCGAACAGGAGCGCCAAAGCATCACGGCCTGCAGCGCGAGGATTCCCATGGTGCTTTCCGCGAACTATTCGACCGGGGTGAACACGTTGTTCTGGCTGACGCGAAAGGCGGTTGAGATCCTGGGGCCGAATTACGATCTCGAGGTGGTCGAGATGCACCATCGCCTGAAACGGGACGCCCCGAGCGGCACCGCAAAGAGGCTGGCGGAGATCCTCGCCGCGGCCAGGCAGCAAGACCTCCAGAAGGCCCTTTGCCATGGCCGAAGCGGAATCGTGGGGGAACGCACCCACGAAGAAATCGGGATGCATTCGCTTCGGGGCGGTGATGTTGTGGGCGACCACACTGTTATCTTTGCGGGGATCGGCGAGAGGCTGGAACTGACCCATAAGGCCTCCAGCCGCGAGACCTTTGCCAATGGGGCGTTGCGGGCGGCCCTTTGGGTGGTGCGGCAAAGACCGGGCCTCTACAACATGGAGGATGTTCTCGGGTTGAAATAAAGAGGCTTCGCGGCCACGTCAGAGATGTGCTGGAAGGTGATCCCTGCGGCGTGTTCGGCTCGCCTTTCCGCCGTGAGCATAGGCGCTGGGGTGTCGTTCAAGGAGAAGCCTGCGGGATGCGCAATGCCCAGGCGTATCGACAAGGCCGCGCCATTTCCGCCTGCAGCGAGTCGGGCAGCCGGATAGTCAGCCCGGCGTCGTCCTGGCGCCAGGCCAGCGGTTGCTCCACACCGAGCATGCGAATCTCTGAGCCCGGATGCGCGCGAACGCTCCTGAGAACCACCTGCTTGCCCGGCCATCTCAGCAAAATGGCATAGACGGCGCGATGGTCTTTGGAGCGCGTGTAACAGACGGTTTCCCCATCCTTGTAAGGCGGCTGGGGCCGGGTGGCATAAATGGCCTCCCCGTTGACCTTGAGCCAGGCGCCCAGATCCTCCAGGCGGTCGCGTTGGATGGAGGGCAGGCGCCCGGAGCCGGTAGGTGAGATCAAGAGCAATAGATTGCCATTATCCGCAACCGTGCGCACGAAGAGGTCAACGAGCGCGGCGCCGGACAGCACGTTGCTGGCCGTATCCTGCCAATTGTAGCCGTAGGAGTGGCTGATCGAGCGGTTCTCTTCCCACTTATGGGGAAGGGCACCCCGAATCTCCATGAATTCGCTGGTATAAACGTCGCCGTGGTGACGGCGGGTCCCTTCACCCAGGCGGTCGTTGACAATGACCTGTTTTCGCCCGGCGGCATGGTTGTAGAAGTAGGCGGTCAGGTCCAATGACCGCCAAAACGCGGCTGGCCGGCCCCATTCCCCATCAAACCAGGCGATGTCGGGATCGTAGTGGTCCACGGCTTCCTTAAACACCGGCATGAGGTATTGGGTGACATAATCGCTCACGGGGATTTTGCCCGAGCACTCGCCGTTCATTTTGGCCGAATCGAACTGAGGGGTGATCTTTCCCCATTCCCATGTTTGGAGCGTCCCGTTTGGGCCGATGACGGGGTATTCCCATTCGCCCAAAGAAAAATAGAGGCCAATCCGCAACCCTTGCTCGCGGCAGGCCTTGACCAGGGCGCCATAAACATCCCGTTTTGGGCCCATCTGCACCGCATTGCGCTGCGTGAAGGAGGAATTCCATAGCGCCCAGCCGCCGTGGTGCAGGCAGAAGGGCACCACATACCGGGCCCCATTTTCCCTCGCGAGCCTGGCGTAAGCAGCGGCGTCAAAGTCCCGCCCGGTTAGCAACGGCAGCAGGTCGTCCCGCCGGAAATCCGCGCCCCAGACCTTCTTGTGGTAGGCTGAACCGACCCCGTTTTTCTCATACCAATCCGGGTAAGTGGCGCCGTTGGGATTGCGCGGCGCCCAACCGGCGACCGACCAGGGGCCCCAGTCGATAAAGAGGCCGAACTTGGCGTCCTGGAACCATTCAGGCAAGGGATGGGCATCGAGAGAAGCGAATGTCGGTTTCCACGGTCCTTGGGCGTTGGTCGCCTCCAGTTCTCGGACCTCCGCCGCGGCGCGTTTCATGGTCGCAGCCGAGAACTGGTGCTGGAGTTGCTCAATCGAGTACCGGTAGTGGAAGGGGTGGAAATCCTTGGGCCGACGCGGCTGGTCTTCAGCGCGGAGGGTGGCCCCCAGGAGTGAAAGAATGAGTCCAATTGCCAAGGCGGGTGCGATCCGCTTTGGGGCGAACCAAAGGACAATATGGGACTTTTTCATAAGCAGGTCTCTCACCTCGAAGCACATACAGGTGTGGCTGGAATTTGTTCAGGCTCACGGTTCCAAGTCGCCCTGCACCAGCGCACTGACAAGATCGCCCTTCACGACTTGGTTGACAGGGCGAAGAGTGGTAGGCCAACCACCTGAAGTTGTGGATATAGAGTCGGCGAATCACAGGCAAAAGATTCTCCCCAGTCCTTAGGAATGAGTCAACCCTAAAGCAATCGGCCTAGGCTCCGTGGTTCCGCTAACCAAACGGCGGTGTGTTGGAGCGCCCCGCCAGCACCCCCGCCCGCGGCGGAATCAGCCCTCACTCTTTACGGGGTAAAGGAAGGCGAAGTGGCAGAAAAAGGTGCAAGACTGGCCCCTGCGCGGGGTCCCGACGGGGCGCGCCCGGTCTGTTGATCAATTGTATAACCAAGTTGCTATTTTGGGCGTCTAGATCCAGAATAAAGGATAGGATATATGGCGAATAACGGTAGCAATCGAGGCAGGAAGCGCGGAGTTAAATGGATTCTGCTTGTAGTTGTGGTGGCGTCGGCTCTGGGCGGAGGCGCGTGGTATTACCAACGGGATCACGACCAACCGCCGCAGTATGAGACGGCGCCCGTGGAACGTGGCGACGTGATGCAGACGGTGACGGCGACCGGCACTCTGAATCCGGTCACGAACATCCTGGTCGGTTGCCAGGTTTCGGGCCGGATTAGCAAGATCTGCGTGGATTTTAACTCCGTCGTCACCAACGGCCAGTTGATCGCGCAGATTGACCCGCGGACCTACGATGCCCAGGTGGAACAGGCCACGGCCGACCTGGCGAGCGCAAAGGCCAACCTGGAACTGCAGCGGGTCGAGGCCGAGCGCAGTGGGGAGTTGTACACCAATCACCTGATTTCCGCGTCGGATTACGACACTGCGGTGGCCACTTACCACGAGGCGGAGGCCACGATGCAAATCAAGCAAGCCGCGCTCGACAACGCGCAGGCCAACCTGGGCTTCTGCGACATCCATTCGCCGGTGGATGGCGTGGTGCTGTCCCGCAATGTGGTGGTGGGCCAGACGGTCGCCGCCAGCTTCAGTTCTCCCACCTTGTTCGAAATCGCCAACAACCTCAAGCAAATGCAGATCGACGCCAACATCGATGAGGCTGACATTGGCGGAATCCGGGAGGGTGAGCGTGCGGATTTCACCGTCGATGCTTACCCGACCCTTACCTTTCACGGAGTCGTTACACAGGTTCGGAATGCGCCGACCAATTCCAACAACGTCGTGACCTACGACACGGTCATTGGCGTGACCAACTCGGACTTGAAGCTCAAGCCGGGCATGACAGCAAATGTGTCCATCATTGCCGCCGACGACAAGGACGTCTTGAGAATTCCCAATTCAGCGTTGCGGTTCCAGCCACCCGAGGTGGCGGCGGACAGCCCGGCGCCCGCTGCCCAGGCGGGGCGACATTTCAACGGCGGGAACCGATTTGGCGGTCGAAACGGACGCCACGGAGAGCACGGAGGGATGGCAAATGGGCCATCGGCTGGCTCCACGGTATATCTGATGGCTGACAATGCCTCCGATCCGGGGGCCAAACTCCAGCCGGTGAAGATCAAAACGGGCATCACCGACAATATCTACACGGTGGTGCTGTCGGGATTGAAGCAGGGAGAGAAGGTGGTCACCGGATTCCAGATTCCCGGCCTGACTTCAAACGAGGGAATGCGAAACCCATTCGCCTTTCACCGCCATTTTTGAGACCGGCCGCTGCTAAATTGCCTGCATGAGACTCTTTGCCGCCCTTCGGATTGCCCTGCGCGCCCTGCGCCGGAACAAGATGCGCACCGTGTTGACCATGCTGGGGATGATCATTGGCGTAGGCGCGGTCATCGCCTCGGTCAGCATCACCAGCGGCGCCAAGCAGCAGGTCGAAGCGCAGATTGCCAGCCTGGGCGAGAACATGCTGCTCGTCTTCCCCGGCTCCTACAGCGCCAGCGGCGCGCGCATGGGCTGGGGCAACTGGCACAGCTTGCGTCTGGCGGACGCGCTGGCCATTCAAAGCCAACTCCAGGGTGTAACCGCCGTCAGCCCGGAAAACAATACCCACGCCCAGGTCGTCGCCGGCAACCAGAACTGGAACACCTTTGTCCGGGGCGAATCCCCGCAGTACCTCCAGATTCGCCAATGGTCGCTGGCTGAAGGCGAGATGTTTGACGACCACCAAGTGCAGCGCGCTGCCAAGGTGTGTGTCATTGGGCAAACGGTGGCGCAACAGTTGTTTCCCCATGAAGATCCGCTGGGCAAGAT
>JBJKSV010000810.1:0-3398 GCA_046703605.1 Limisphaerales bacterium | reverse complement strand
GTTGTTGAGATTCCATTTTGTCTTTCGCTTCCGCGGCCCGGATTTCGGCCCAGGAGGGCGCGCGCCAGAGCTGCAGGATGCCAGTCGCATCGAGCGCGGCAACTGTGTTGCCGTCCGGCGAGAATGCCGCGCTGATATGGTTCCCGCCCTGACCCTCGAGGGTGAACAGCTTTTGCCAGTTTTGGGTGTCCCAGAGGCGGAGTGCCCGTTCACCGATGCCGGCGGTGATCAGCCGCTTGCCATCGGATGAAAAGCTCATCGCAAAAGCAGCCAAGACGGTCGCGTGAAACTCGCTCACTTCGCGCCAGCTTGAGGTGTCCAACACGAGAATGTAACCATTGGGAAAACTGGACACGACTAAGCGCGACGAGTCCGGGGAAAACGTGGAGCTTTCGGTCCCCAGCATTCCAACTTCCAATTGCAGGGTCTGTCGCTTCGCCAGGTTTCTGACCACGAGTCGCTGCACGCGGTCCTCGAAGGCGGCGCTCAAAGCCTCATCGGGCGACAGACTGGCTCCGTCCCAAGCAGCGGGCCAGGATTGTATCACCGAAGCGGTCCCACGATCCCATTCCTGAAGTGTATCTCTGTTGGCAGCGATTAGCTTCTGGCCGCCCTCAAGGAAGTTCAAGGGGACGAATTCGCCGATGGTGTTGGTGAGTGAACAGGACAGGACGCGGCGTCGCACATCCCAAATTCTGATCAGGCCGTTCGTGGAGCCGACAGCCAGAAATCGTCCATCGCGGGAAAAGGCATCAAACCAATGCAGGTCGGGGCCAAGTGTCGAATTGCCAACCTCCAACAGCGGCTCTCTCTGTCCAAATCCCGCCCCTGACCACTGAATGACATGCCCGCTCCGATTGAGCGTCACCAGCGACCGGCTGTGAGTGGGAAAGCGGAATGCGATGACGTCGTCCGGAATAATGATCTGCGCCGCTTGCGGCTTTACGGCAGAGGAATCCCAGACTGAAACCGTGCCCTTACTGCCGCCGGTGATCACGGTTTTGTGGTCAGGTAACAGCGCCAGGCGATACACGCTCTCGCGGCTGCCGCGCAGAACTCTGAGGCACTTCCGGCTGGCAACGTCCCAAATCCGGATGGTCTGATCGGCGCTGGTGGAGGCGAGCCTTTTGGCATCGGGCCAAAAAGTGAGGGAAGTGATGAAGGCATGGTGGCCTTCCAAACGGCCGATCTCCTTGCCGCTTGCCACGTCCCAAAGGCGGATATCCTTTTCCAAGTAGCCCGCCGCCGATGCCAGGAGTTTGTGGTCTGGGGAAAAGGCCAGGGCGGTGACTCGGAGCTGTGATGCCTGGGCACGCCAGAGTTCCTTCCCGTTTCGCAGGTCAATAACGTGAAGCCCTCCCTCCGGCGAACCATAGGCCGCCATACGCAGGTTTGGTGTGGTCGCGAAAGCGCTCGCTTGCCCGCTCAAGGGCGGCTGTTCGACAGGATATTTGGCCAGTATGGTTCGGCCGGGGACCCGCCAGAGCGTCATCCGCCCCTTCGACTCGGTGGATGCGGTGGAGGTGAGGAGGGTCTGGCCGTCTGACGAAAACGCCAAACCGAGGCAAGCACCATCCAGCAGCCATTCAGCTTCCATACGTCCCGTGGCGGTGTTCCACAAATGCAGGGTTGCTTCAAGATGGTGCGCGACCAGAAAGGCGTTGGTCTCTGTTGTGAAGGCCAGCAGAGGTTCAGTGGGTGAAAAGACAACACGACTGCAATCCGGTCCCTGCTCGAAGCGAAAAGTGCACTTTTGTGTTTTAAAATCCCACACTTCCAAGCCCCCTTTAAGTTCCGCGCCAACGGCGACAAAACGCCCGTCTGGTGACACCGCCAGGGCGCCAATGTCGCTAGGTTCGCGGCAAAGGGTGAATAAGGCGCCACTGCGGGTTTGCTGCCAGAGGTAGCGCCACTCCCAGCCGCGCAAGTCCTTCTGACCCCGTCTGGGCCGCTGGCGGTTGAGCAAGTCCAGTGCGCCGCCGAAATTGTCCTCGTCGAGCGCCTGCGCGGCCAGGTTCATGTCCGAGGCATAGGCACGGTGACGCGCGACGAGTTCCTCCTCCGCTTCAGCCTTTTGGGCGGCCACCGCTTTCTGCGCGTTGAAGACGGCCTGTTGCCGCTGGACTTTTTCGCTGGCTTGTGCCGCCACCGCTTCGCTTTTGGCATGCGTCGCGCGGATTGCCTGCCAGGTGGTCAATGTAACGGCGACGGCCAGCAAAATGATAATCCCGGCCGTAGCGGCAAACCCGACCTTGTGCCGTCGAAAAGTCTTTTGAAACTCATAGAGCTTGCTGGGCGGACGGGCGATGACGGTCTCGTTGTTCAAATGCCGTTTTAGGTCCATCGCCAATCCATTGGCCGTCTCGTACCGCCGCGTCCGGTCTTTCTCGAGACACTTCATCACGATCCAGTCCAGATCCCCGCGCAATTGGCTCACCAGTTTGGACACCTCCACGCCATGACGCTTGGCTGTCGTCGTCAATTCTTCACCCTGCAAGGTGTGGAGCCTTGTCGAAGGCCGCACCGGCTCCTTCTCCCGAATGGTCTTGCGCATCGCGTCAATGCCCTGCGACATCAATTCCTTGGGATCAAACGGCGTCCGGCCCGTCAGCAGTTCGTAGAGCAACACGCCCAGGCTGTAGATGTCGCTGCGTGTGTCCACGTCCAAGCCGCTCATCTCCGCCTGCTCCGGACTCATATAAGCCGGTGTGCCAATGAACTGCTCGTAAGCCGTGAACAGGGTTTTGTCCGTGAGCCGTTGATCCGTGGTCGCCTTGGCAATGCCGAAATCGATTACCTTGGTCACCGGCACACCGTCGTGCAGGGTCACCAGGATGTTCGAGGGCTTGATGTCCCGATGGATGATGCCCTTCTGGTGGGCGTGTTGGATGGCTTGGCAAATCTGGATGAACAGAGCGAGGCGCGTGCGTGTATCCAGATGGTTTTGGTCGCAATAATCGGTGAACTTGATCCCGCGCACCAGTTCCATCACAAAGAAGGGCCGGCCGGTTTCGGTGGCGCCGGCATCCAGCACCTTGGCGATGTTGGGGTGGTCCATCAAGGCCAGGGCCTGACGTTCGGCCTCGAAGCGCGCGATGACGGTTTTGGTGTCCATTCCCAGCTTGATGACCTTGAGCGCCACGCGGCGCCGAACCGGCTCGGTTTGTTCGGCCATATAAACCGCCCCGCAGCCGCCCTCGCCGATCTTCTGCAACACCTTGTAGCGCCCGATGACCTGGCCGATGGAGGCGTCGGGGCCGTCCGCCAACTCGGCTTTCATTGTGGCTTTGGCGTCGGGCGCGGTCTCAGCGCGAGGCCCTTGCTTTCCTTCGTGCTCGGCCAGCAAAGCCTCGAGGCGCCGGCGCAGGGCCCCGTCTCCACCGCAGACAGCTTTGAGA
>JBJKSV010000809.1:0-9534 GCA_046703605.1 Limisphaerales bacterium | reverse complement strand
GGAGGCCGGCGTGTTCGCGCTGAGCCGGCTTCGGATTCGCCAACAGGTGCGTGCGGGACGGCGCTCGGCGGAGGTCCTGCACGAATACCTTGAACACCCCGAGACGTTTTTGTGGACGATCCTGGTGGGCAACACCCTGGCGAACTTTCTGATTCTGGGCTGGTTGATCGTTGTCCTGCACCGGGCCTTGGCCTATCACCTGGTCTGGTTTTCCCTGGTCTATGCCCTGGCGGTATTCCTATTCTACACCTTCTTCGATTTGCTCCCGAAAATGCTCTTTCGCAAGCGCCCAACCCGGCTCTGCCTGTCTTTGGCACGGCCCTTCAGGGCGGTCGATTTTTCCCTGCGCCCACTGGTCAAGCTGGTGGAATGGGTCTCCGGCCTGCTGTTGCGGTGGCGCGGCGGCCAGGCCTTCACCGGCCGGCTATTTGGCAATCGCGAGGAGCTCCGATGGGTAATGCAACAATCGGCCCAGGCGCTGACCTCCGAGGAGCGCACGATGATTAACCGCGTCCTGGACCTTCAAGCGCTCACGGTCCGGCAGGTGATGAAACCGCTGGCCCAGGCCGTCACGCTCTCCGTCCACACCCCGGTCAAGCAGGCCCTGAGCGTCTTCCGCGACCGCAACTTCTCACGCCTCCCGGTCTGCGAGGAGCGCAACGGCCAGTCGCGCATTGCGGGGTTTGTGACCCTGAGCACGCTGCTCTACCAGACAGATTTGGACCAGGAGCGGCCCGTGGGTGGGCACGTCAAACCCGCCCTTTATCTCGATGAAGACCTGCGCCTGGAGGTTGCCTTGCGCCGGATGCAGCGCAGCGGACGGCGCCTGGCGATCGTTCTAGGACCCGACCGGCGGGAGAGCGGGATCATCAGCCTGCAAGACGTACTCCGGGTCATCTTTGGCGAGGTGAATCTGTAGCATGACCGGCGAGAGCGCCATCTCCATCGTGCTCCGGGTCCTTGCGGTGGTGCTGCTTGTCTTGCTTAACGGCTTCTTCGTCTCGGCGGAGTTTGCCTTGGTCAAGGTCCGTGACACGCAGTTGAGTCCGCTCATCGGGCGGGGACACAGGAGGGCGCGAGTTGCCAATGCTATCCTGCACCGGCTGGATTCATTTCTGAGCGCCACCCAACTGGGCATCACGCTGGCCAGCCTGGGCCTGGGATGGATTGGTGAACCGGTGTTCGTGGCTATCCTGCACCCGCTCTTCACCTGGCTGCACCTCCAATCCGAGGAGGCGCGGCACGCACTGGCCTTCACGGTCGGCTTTACCGCCATCACCTTCTTGCACATTAGCGCCGGAGAGCAGGCCCCCAAATGGCTGGCGATTCAAAAGCCCTTGCCCACAGTGCTGACCATTGCCTACCCATTGTATTGGTTCCACCGGATTACCTATCCCTTTGTCGTGGCCCTCAACGCCGCCTCGCAATGGCTCCTCGAGCAGGTTGGATTGGCCGCGGTTTCGGAAGTGGAACGTGCTCACTCCGAGGAGGAGTTGCGCCTGCTCTTTGCCGCGGCCCAGAAACAGGCCGGGGTGTCCTCATTCTCGCGGGAACTGCTGCTCAACACCCTCGACCTTCGCCATCGCCTGGCCAGGGAGGTCATGCGGCCCCGGCATGAGATCGTCGGCCTGAACACCGAGGCCAGCATCGCCGAATGCCTCGACACAGCGGAGAAGACGCGCTATTCACGCTTTCCTTTGTGCGAAGGAGGTGACCTGGACAAGACCCTGGGCGTCGTTCACATCAAGGACCTTTATGCCATGCGCTTCAAAGCGCGGAGCGGCGCGGACCTGGCTTCAGTGGCGCGCAAGCTTATCTACGTGCCTGAAACCGCCCACCTGGAACGGCTCCTCAAATTGTTCCTGGAACGGAAAATGCATTTCGCCATTGTGGTCGATGAATACGGCGGAACCACGGGCCTGGTTGCCATGGAGAATATCCTTGAGGAGCTTGTCGGCCAGATCCAGGACGAGTTTGACCAGGAGAAACCGCTGGTTGTCCGAACGTCGGAGACTTCGTGGCAACTGGCCGGGGCGCTGCCCTTGCACGAACTGGAGGAACTCATCGGCCAACCCCTCCAGGAGGAGGGCATCAGCACCGTCAGCGGCTGGATTACGCATCGGCTCGGTGGCTTTCCCAAGGCCGG
This sequence comes from Limisphaerales bacterium, assembly GCA_046703605.1. GTDB lineage: Bacteria > Verrucomicrobiota > Verrucomicrobiia > Limisphaerales > UBA8199 > JAJYHY01. The sequence continues at coordinate 7,388 of JBJKSV010000809.1, read as the reverse complement.
CGATAAAGTCGAGTTGGGCCGTTACCACGTGCGCGTTGAAGAGGTGGCCGGCATTCTCGTAACGCGCCTCAACCTGGAGGCCTCCCCGCGGAATGGCCAGGCCTGACCGGATGCATCTCGAGAGGACCACCGAGCCCCTACCGAACCCACATCTCGAGTGCGAAATCCCAAGCAACAGGGATATTCACCGATTGGTTTTCTGAGGCCACCAGGCTGGCAAAGCCCCGAAGCAGAACAAACCGCGAAACACGCGCAAAGCGAAGATCGCAAAACGGATAACTCCGGTTCTTGATTCCCACGGTTCAGCCACTATACTCGGCTTTCGTCATGTCTGCGCCTTCATTTGAGTTTTTTCCGTCGGCGCCGGGCCCGTTCTCACCGGACCCGCCGTGCCAATCCACAACTCGTCCTGGAAATGAGGTCTTTGCAATGAATTCATACTACAGCCTCGCCGTGCGCCCGCGCACCCGAAATCCTAAGCCGATTCCCGCAAGAATGCCCTTTGCCCTGCTGGCCGTCCTGGCTTCGCTCCTTGGCCTTTTTGCCGTTCGCACGGCTCAAGCGGCCCCCAACATCGTCCTCTGGGACACCTCCGCACCGTTGGGCGACACCCTCAATCTGCAAGAGCGCGCTGCCTGGAAGGCCGTGCCCAGCGACCTCCTCTCCCTGGAGGCCGACCCGGCAAAGGCCAGGTCAGACCCCGGCTACTACGGGCGCGATTATGTCTTCAAAGGCGATGCGGTTGTGGAAAATCGCGAGCTAACCGCTGTGTTCTGGTCCGCCAAGGGGCGCGTGGTCATTTATCGACGGGACCAGAGCGCATCGTCCGACCCCTCTGAGGGTCCGATTGGGACAAAGCTCGTCGAGGTAATGCCGCTTCAGAGCGCCGGCGCGTCGGCGACCATCAGCAATATGGACATTCAATGGAATGCCGATGACCAGGCCGCGTTGGAGGTTCAGTTTTCCGCGCCGGGTCAACCTGCCGTTTCGGGTGTCTTTGCCTTCGACAAAACTGGGATTGTCGAAATCAAGCCGATGGAGAACATGAACCGACTCCGCTTGACCAGCCCGGTTGCCTACGGCGTTGTGCCTGCTTTCGGCGGCGATGACCTCGTGTTCAACCCCGCCGATTACGATTCCTCGCCCTCGCTCTGGATTCCTGCCCAGAATGTTTTCCTGGGCCTGGTTCAAGGCGAGGATAGCGAGGTGATGATGACCTGGCCAACGGGCAAGCAGAAACTGGCGCTTCAGTTGGGGAAAGACTCCAACGGAAGCCGGCTCATCCAATCCATCGATTTCCAAAACGACGGCCAGAGTCTCTTTTTGACTGTCCTCTCGGCCCCAGGCATCTGGCATCAGGAGCCCCTCGGCCCTTCGTTCCTGGAGCGGGACGTGGCTATCAAGTGGAGACCGCCCTTCCCGGCCAAGTGGAAGACGCAACTCTCCGAGCAGGGCGTGGAGGCGACCTACGCGTTTCGGAATGCCAAAGGCGACATCTGGCGCGGCGTGCCGGGCTCTTACGATTACCCAGTGTGGTTCGACGGCGACCAGGCCATGTTCCACTTGAGCAAGAAAGTGCCGCCTCAAGGCCAGGCCGTTATCTATTGCCTGGAAGGGCGGAATACGCCGCCATCCATTACAACGCCAGTCGATATCATGGAGGCAACGCTAGGCAGGTCGCTGAGCGACGCGATCCTGGATCTCGCGGGGCGCAAGCTGCGCACCCATCATCGCCGAGGCGCCGAAGGCGTCCGCCGCGCCTGCACCTGCGGTTGCACGGAGGCCATCCAGGCCGTGTTTGAGACGGGCGACGAGGTCGCAAAGAAGGACTATATCCAGGGCGCCATCGGGGACATGATCTATTTCGTGCATCGGCACGTGGAGCGGATCGACAAATACCGGGGCTTGGCCGACAGCCTGACGAAATATCTGCAAGCCCAAGAGACTGCCGAACCGGACTTGAAACCGTACCTCGACAGCCTGCAACAGATCGTTGCCCAGATTCCCCAGGAATACAATGTGCAGAAGGAAAACATGAAGTCCTTCAAGTACGCCGATGACCTCGCGCGCCAGACTATGGCCCTCACGCGAACGAAAGGTCCCAACAACCTGAAGGCCTATATGGACCTGCTCAACGAATGGCGCGGGATGGGCGGCTCGCAGGACTACGTCCTGGCCCTGTGCCATACGATCACGCGAAAGCTCTGCCAGCAGGCTGGTTATGGATGCGCCACTCAACCCGAAGCGGTGCCCATCGCCGAGGAAGTCAGGGCCCGCTGCCACGCCTGCCTCCGCAACCCGGATGGATACGAGATCTGGGCGGATTATTGAGGGGTGGATGGTGGATGATGGATGGTGGATGATGGATGATGGGAACGGCTGGTCACAATCCGAGCGCAGAATCTCGATCTGCTGTGAGGCAGAGTTCGAACCCCATGCCACGAAGATCGGAAGCAACGCGCCCCTCCCAGATTAGCGTCTATTAACATGGATTTGCGGTTCAACTTCTGCTGCGCGCCGTCGATTTGAGAAACAAACATGGAACAGAAACTTACATTGCTCATCGGCCTTTCAGCCTTGCTTGCGGTGATCGCCGGTTGTGAACGCGCCCCTTCGAACCAGGGGACGAAAGCCTCCAGCCCGCAGCCTAAAGCCAGCGCTTCGGCCAAGCCGGAGGGGACCAACACCACCATGGTGCTGATTCGAGGCGGGCGGTTCATTATGGGCGACAAGGCGCAGGCGGATGCCCCGCCTCACGAAGTGACCGTCAGTTCGTTCCTGATGGACCGAGATCTGGTTACGCAGGCCCAATACCAAAAGCTGATGCACGACAACCCCGCCCAGTGGAAGGGGGCCTCCAACCCGGTCGAACAGGTGCGCTGGTCAGACGCGGCCAGATTTTGCAATGCGCGATCCAAGGCGGAAGGGCTGGAGCCTTGCTATGACGTGAAAACCTGGAAGTGCAACTTTGCGGCCAATGGATACCGGTTGCCGACCGAAGCGGAATTCGAATACGCCTGCCGCGCGGGCACGAGCACAGCCTATTTCTTTGGTGACTCGCCTTCCAGGCTCGGTGATTACGCCTGGTTCGACAAAAACTCCGGCGGCCATCCACGCCCGGTCGGACAGAAGCAACCTAACCCCTGGGGTCTCTACGATATTTGCGGCGACCTCTGGGAGTGGTGCAATGATTTCTACCAAGTCGATTACTATCAGCACTCGCCTTCCAAAGACCCGACCGGTCCGGATCAGGGTGAGACCAAAGTGCTGCGCGGCGGGGCCTGGCGATTCAGCGCCGAGAACTGCCGCTCCGGTTATCGCTATAACGAGAATCCCGGACACGCCGATGTCTGTTTCGGCTACGACATCTACGGGTTCCGATGCGTGCGCAAAGCGCCCTGAGCTTGCACAGGTGGGTTCCCACCGAGAGGTGGATTAGCGTAGGCTCACTTTGGCCGTCGTCCTTCGCCAGGGCGGCGGAGTGAGGTTGGCGGAGGGGCCGGGTGGCCAGAGCCGGTTATACAGGGCAGGGGAGACGCGCTTTGTGATCCGCTGGATTCGCGCTGCGACTTTGCTCGGCGGGTAATAACGAGCGAAAGGCTGGCCGATTCCCAGAGGTAATTGTCGGCGCCCGTAGCGGAACTTGAGGCGCACCCGGCAGCAGTCCGCGCCTCGCGGGATGACCAGCATCGCCTGCCTCGTGGCGCGCGCGGGCAGTTCTCCCACGGTCCATATACCAGGGGCTTTGACCCAGCGGCCCTTCACTCTGGCCTCAAGCTCCGCGCTATAGTCAAAGCCCACTGCCCGAGTGGAGCGGTTGCGCACATTAACAGTCACCATCCACATGTTTGCATCCGCATCATCGACGACTTCGACCGGCTGCACCCTCACCGGGCGGATCTCGACCGGGCACCGCGTCCAACACCCAACCAGTGCAGCGAGACCCGCCAAGGCCACGATGCCCGATCCAACCGCGATAAATCCACGTGCATGCATTCAGGAGGTTCTAAAATGCGATACACTTGCCGGAGGCTTCGCGCAAGCCCCGCCGAAGCAGGCCCGCCGATGGGGGTAGCTGCGGAGAGCGGACCTGCGAGATTGTCCCAAGTTTCTTGATTGGCCCGTTGGGGGCGCTATTCTGCCCTCGTTTTGAAAAGGCACAGTTTTGTTATCCAAACGACGCTTGGGCTGCTGCTGAGCCTCGCTGAGCCGGCCTGGGCTGCGTCCAGTTCGCCGGCGTCCGCGCTGCACGCATTGATGGCTCATGCCTGGCGTCAGCACCTTGAGAATAATCCCGTTGAGGCCTCTCTCGATGGCTACCATGAATATGATGACCGGTGGGGCGACCCGAGCCTCGCCGCGCAGAGAAAGGCTGAACAGGAGGCCCGCGACAACCTGGAGGCGCTGCACCGGATCGACCGAGACGCACTCGACCCTGCCGACCAGCTTAATTGGCGGATGTTCGAGTACACCTTGCGTGACGAGCTCGCCACCGATGAACAGCCGGACACTGTCATTGAGATGATGAGCCAGATCACCGGCCCTCAACTTGCTTCCGAACTGACCGAGCAGTTGCGATTCAACACGCAGCAAGATTATCAGAACTGGGTCAAACGCCTCCAAACCATCAATGGTTACCTCTCGGCGTTCATCGAGAGGCTCCGCTTCGGTCTGAACCGCGGCATCTCGCAGCCGGCAATTGTAATGAAGCGTGTTCCCGGAGAGATTGCCGCCGAGATCGCCCCCCGCCCGGAGGAGAGCCCCTTTTACGCTCCCTTCAAGCGCATGCCGGACACGATTTCAGCGGAGGAGCAGGCGGAGCTTCGAGCCGCCGCCAAGGCCGCGATAGCCGATGTGGTCAATCCCGCTTACGAAAAGCTCGCGGCATTCGTCGAGGATGACTATTTGCCCAAAGCGCGAAAGAGGGTCGGCGCGCTGGCGCTTCCCCAGGGAAAGGCCTACTACGATTATGCGGTCAAGCACTATACGACTACGGATTTGACGCCGTCCCAAGTCCACCATCTTGGCCTCGAACAGGTCGCCAGGATCCAGGCGGAGATGGAATCGGTTTTCTCTCGCATCGGTTTCAAGGGGAGCTACGAGCAATTCCTGCGGCACCTCCGCCACGATCCGCGCTTCTATTACACCAATGCCGACGACCTGCTTGAGGCCTACCGGGCCGCGGCCAAGAGGGTGGATCCGCAACTGGTCAAGATTGCCGGGACGTGGCTGTTGCCGCGGGTGCCGTACGGTGTCCGTCCGATTCCCGCCGCCGAAGCTCCGAACACTTATGTCGCCTATTCAGTGCCGCCCGCGGGGGACGGGAGCGTGGCGGGCTATGTGGCAGTGAATTTGTACGAGCCGCAAAGCCGGCCGAAGTACGAGATCCAGGTCCTAATGTGCCATGAGGGACGCCCGGGGCATCAACTGCAGATGCCCATCGCGATGGAACTGGACGGCCTGCCCGCCTTTCGCCGCTTTGCCTACTACAATGCCTATGGCGAGGGTTGGGCGCTCTATTCGGAAACGCTCGGCGATGAGCTTGGGCTTTACGACAACTCTTATTCCAAGTTCGGTTACCTCAACTACCAGATGTGGCGCGCGGTGCGCCTGGTGGTCGATACCGGCTTGCACTACTATGGCTGGAGCCGCGAGCGCGCCATCGAGTACATGCAAACGCATACCGCCCTTTCGGAGGAGAACATTACGAATGAAGTGGACCGCTACATCGCCTGGCCGGGGCAGGCTCTCAGTTACATGATTGGCCAACTCGAGATCCTCCGGCTCCGCACCGAGGCCAGACAAAGGCTTGGCGCCAAGTATTCGCTGCGGGACTTTGACGACGCCGTTCTTGGCCAAGGCAGCCTCCCCATGACTGTCCTCAGCGACGTTGTCCACCGCTGGATAGCAAACACGCTCGACGGCAAGCCCGCAGACCAACTCCCCTACGCGACCAAACCTCGCAGCGCTTCAAGGTGAATCTCACGGGATGCGCAATGCCCAAGCGTATCGACAAGGCCGATGGCCATAAGTATCGGCGCGGTCTATCCCTTATCTCGCATATATGATCTGTTCTGGAAGCGAGAATGTTGTTGGGCTGCTGGCGGCGCTGGTTGCATTCGACACGGTAAGCGAACACAGCAATTATCGGTGCGCCGCGTTCGTGGAGTCCCAACTGAAGAGGTGTGGCGGGCGTACTGGAATCATCAGTGAAGACGTTGGAGGGGTTCAAAAGTGCTCCGTGTACGGGATATTTGGGCCTATAGACGAACGTGGGCTTGTTCTCTGCGGCCATCTGGACACCGTGCCATTTGAAGGTCAAGAGGGGTGGCAGAGTCCGCCACTGGAGTTGTCGCGTCGCGGCGAAAGGCTTCACGGTCGTGGAACGGCTGACATGAAAGGGTTTATAGCGCAGTGCCTGGCGGTAGCGCCTTTACTCAGGCGCGAATCCCTACGACGGCCGATCATCTTTCTCTTTACCTGTGATGAGGAGTTGGGTTGCGCCGGTTCACGGCGGCTATGCCCACGGCTGGAGAGCCTCTTGCCTTGCAGGTTGCCGCTGGAGGGATGGATTGGAGAACCAACCCATTACCGTGTGCTCTCAGCGCAAAAGGGCTATATCACTCTCAAGGTTGTGGTTCGTGGGGCTGGCGGCCACAGCAGCACACCTGACCACGGCTGTAATGCGATTACCGCAGCGGCTACTGTGGTCGAGGCGATGGCTCGCCTGGACCACGCCTGGGCAACCGGCTCGGGGTCTTTGAGAGACCCGATCTTTCAAGGTTCGCAAACCAGCCGTCTAAATGTAGCGCGCATCTCCGGAGGCACTGCCCTGAACATGATCCCCGAGTCTTGTGAACTCGCCGTGAGTATTCGGGTGGTTCCAACAGATAATGCCGACGCTTTGCTGCAGCAAGCGCGGGACGAGATGCGGTCGGCTCTGCAGCGCGCTTACGCGAATGCCGCGGTGAGACCGTCGCTTGAGATTTCAGCGCCGGTCGTCACACCTCCGATGGCCTCTTCGGGAAATGCAAGCATTGAGCGGCTATTAAAAAAGCGGGTTGGGCAAGCGACCCGAGAGGGGGCGCCATTCGCGACTGACGCCGGCAGCTTGGCGGAGATTGGCTGTGATTGCGTGATTTGCGGGCCGGGGCACTTAGAGCAAGCCCATCAGGCTAACGAGTTCATTGAAATCCAGGAGCTGTTGTCGGGGGTGGACTTAATTCTCGCTGTATGTCACGCCTGGCCTGGACTTTGACAAGATTCATCGTAACGCTCAGGTCAGGCCTTCGGACGCGTGCGATAGGAGCGCGGACGCCCTCGTCCGCGTCTCCAGAAAGCTGCGATCGCGGACGAAGGCGTCCGCGCTCCAATCACCACCTTTGGAG
>JBJKSV010000808.1:0-2695 GCA_046703605.1 Limisphaerales bacterium | reverse complement strand
TGTCCGGACGGCCCAGGCAACCAGAATCGCGGTGAGGGCGACGGCCAGCCCGAATCTAAAGAGTCTGCGCGAAGGGGTCATATTGTGACCATTGGTTGACCACACGTGAACTGCCACTGGTCATTCGACAGCGCCCTACCTGTCCTGGAAACCTCATTTTGCAGTGGTCTTGTGTTATGGACATCGAGCCTACCGCTGGCATGAATCCAGCTAAGATTGACTCCGCCGACTCAGCATGGCGCAACCATGCAACAAATAGAAGACCAATGCAATGAAGAAGAGAATCATGGTTCTGGACGATGACGAGCAGATACGTCGATCCCTCCTGAAGTTGCTGCGGAGCGAAGGCTACGAAGTGGTTCTCGCCGCTGAGGGGATGGAAGCGCTGGAGAAGCTGGGACATCAAGGCGTGGATTTGCTGCTGCTGGACTTAAATCTCCCCGACAAAAGCGGTTGGGATGTATTCGAGGGGGTCACTTCGGCCAACCCGCTCGTGCCCATCGTCATTATTACCGGCAGGGAAAACCAATTCGAGTTGGCGGTCGGAGCGGGCGTTGGCGCTCTCATGCAAAAGCCGTTAGATGTGCCCTTGCTGCTCAAGACGATTGAAGAACTGCTCGAGGAACCCGCGGAGAAACGCCTCAAACGGCTGGTCGGACTTGAGTCATCGACACGCTGTTTCCAGCCGGCATCTGCCGCTTCGGAGCCGCTCAGACCCGAACGAACAGGACCCAAAACGATGCATCACTTATGAATTATGAAGAAGGTTGTTTTGATCATTGACAATGAGCCAAGATGCTACTCGCAGGTGCGCCACACGTTAGCCCTGGACAATTGCGACGTCTTCAATACAACCAGCGTTGAGGGCGCCGTGAAGCACTTCGAAGTCAGAACGGCGGATCTGCTGCTGCTGAATCTGGATGTCCCGGCCCAAAGGATTCGAAGCGATCTATCGCAGGCCGCCCAGTTGAATCCAGGCGTCCGGATAATCGGCGTGACCGAGGGAAGCCAGGCCAGCAAGATTCAATTTCACGAGCATCTGGACGGTGTCGCGGAGAAGCCGTTTGCTCTTCGGAGTCTGATTGCCTTCGTCCGCGAGTTGCTGAGAAATCCTCCTCCGGCGAAGGCGTTTCGCTACGTGAGCCGAACGATGCCCGGGTTCCGCGCAGGAACTTGGGAGCACCGCCCTCGGGTAATGGATTGCCCGCCGGTCTATAGCGGCTGGGGAATCAACGAATGAATCCAAATGGCGAGGAATTATGGCAAAGAAGAACGACAATCACAAACAGTCACCCAACGGTGGAAAACAAATCCACATAGAATTCGTCCACTCAACAGCCAGCGCGGTCGCAATAGCCGGCTCTTTCAATGGTTGGCGTCCGGAGCCAGCACAACTCGTCGAAAAGGGCAAATGGGCAAAGGAGTTGATGCTGGCGCCGGGCACCTACGAGTACCTATTTGTGGCCGACGGGAGATGGGTGCCTGACCCGCTGGCCAAGGGAACCGTCCCCAATCCGTTCGGCGGGGTCAATTCATTGCTCAAGGTAAACCGTTAGGCAGCTTTCGGATGTGCGATGCCGCTGGGGTAATGGTTTAGGGCCTGTTGGACGCCTGCATCCCACGTTTCGCGCAAGGACCAGGATTCCCTGACTGTAAATGACCGATGTTAAAGATAATCACAGCGAAATGATCGCGATATGAAACAACAATTCATCCTCTTGGTTGGCGCCGCCCTGGTGACGGCGGTTATTCCTGCCCAGGCGAAAGTCTCCCAGCAAACGCTGGATAACCTCAATGCGGCCTTTCAGGGCGAGTCCAATGCGGCTCATCGTTACGAGGCCTTTGCGAAGAAGGCCGATGCCGAGGGCCACGGCCAGGCGGCGCGCCTGTTCAGGGCGGCCGCAAAAGCGGAATCAATCCACCGGGAAAACCATAAGCAGGCAATTCTGGCGCTCGGCGGAGAGGTCAAAGAATTCAAGCTGGATGAATTGCAGGTCGGCACTACCGCGGAGAATCTCCAGGTGGCGATCAAGGGGGAGAGCTATGAGCGCGACACCATGTATCCGGCTTTTCTCAAGCAAGCCCGAGCGGATAGGGCCAAAGAAGCCGTGCGGACCCTCCTTTATGCCCGAAAGGCGGAAACCGAACATGCCAGGCTCTACAAACAAGCTCTGGACAGGCTTGGCCAAGAGCAGGACGCACCCATTTATGTGTGCAAGGTGTGCGGCTACACGACGACGCAATTGCCGAAACGTTACTGCCCGAGTTGCCGGGAATCGGTGAGTGAGTACGAGAAGATCGACTGAGCGGGGCCCGGCGTTGAAACTACACCAAGAGTCATGAACTTTTTACCCGATCCTCTCCACCCGGCAGTGGTCCATTTCCCAATCGTGCTGGTGCTGCTGGGGACGGTTGTTGCTCTTGCGGCGGTGTTTTGGCGCAAACACGGTGTGCCAACGCTGGCTGCGGCTTTGTTGGGGGTGGGGGCAGTGGGCACCTGGGGCGCGGTGGAATCCGGCGAGTCAGAGGGGGGACTCCTCGAGACCACCGCGCCTCAGGTCAATGACCTTGTAGATGCACATGAGACCTGGGCGAAACGGACGATGGCGGTCAGTATTATCGCGGGCTTGGCGGCCGTGGGTTCGCTTGCCGCGGCCCGATGGCCACGGATGGCACGTGTCGTGGCCGTCGTGGC
>JBJKSV010000807.1:0-3431 GCA_046703605.1 Limisphaerales bacterium | reverse complement strand
CGGATCTTGGCACTGTCCGGGAGTTTCCTGAACCAATCGACATTAGAGGCGTCGTAGCCGCCGCGGTCCACCCAGACCCAACCGTCAGTGCCGATCCATTTGGCCCCGCCGCGGATGTCGCCGTAGCCGCCGGCAATGACCATTTCGATATCCTCCGGATACTTGCAATGGATGCGGTATTTCGGGGAGGTGTTCCAGAGGGCGTCCTTGGGCGGGAATTCGCCATGCCCTTCGACTTCATGCGGGCCGTTGTGGTCAAAGCCCAGCCCCCAATGGGCGATGTCGCAGTGGTGCCCGATCCAATCCATTAATTGGCCGCCGCCGATATTGTAGTTCCAGCGCCAATCTCGATGGATTCGCTGCTTGATGTAGGGCTCCATCTGCGCAGGGCCGATCCAGAAGTCGTAATCGAGTTCAGGCGGCGGTTCCGTTACGGCGGTGTTCCAGTCAGGCGTCCCGGGCACGACTGTCGCAAGATACTCCGAGTTGTTCGTTGGTTGACCCAGTGCTTTGAGCAAGGCGGGAGCGGTTCCCGCAAAGTCGTAATGGCCGGAAGGCAAACCGACCTCGCAACGGGTCACTTTGCCGATCAACCCATTGCGAACAATCTCGCAGGCGCGGCGGAAGGAGCGGACGGAGCGCTGCCAGGAACCGGTCTGCCAGATGCGGTCGTTTTGCTCCACGGCCCGGACGATGGCCTGCTGTTCGGCGATGGTGTGGGCCAGTGGTTTCTCGCCGTAGATGTCCTTTTTGTTTTTTGCGGCCTCGGTGGCGACCAAGGCGTGCCAATTGTCTGGCACGGCGAGCATGACGGCGTCAATTGAGCGGTTGGCCATCATCTCGCGGTAGTCGTGGTAGGGGCGGCAATCCTTGTTCTGATAGTGGCCGTTAATGGTGTTAACCGCCTCTCTGAGGTGGTTTGCGTCCAAGTCACAGGCGGCGATGACCTGCACATCTTTGAACCCGAGAAAATTCGCGGTGTTGCCTGGCCCTTGCATGCCCCAGCCTGCCACTCCCATCACCACCCGCTCGGAGGGCGCGGTCGAGCCTTCGCGTCCCAAGGCGCTAGCGGGGATGAGGGTCGGAACGGCTAAAGCGGCGCCGGCGGTAGCCAGAAAGTGACGCCGGCTGATTCCATTTTTGCGAGATGAATTGTTCATACCGGATAATGACGCCATATCCGGCGCCTGAATTCGAGAAGAAAATCATCTCTCGATTTTCCAGTTGCGTGCCGGGGCCGATTTCTGTGTAAAATCCAGGGCGGCACTAAAGAATGAGCACTATCCTTCTGGTGGACGATGTTGTTCTCTCGAACTCGATCATGGAGACGGCACGCGCAGTGCCCGGTGTTTGCAGGGCACTCTTGAAGCGGTCCTGCTCGCCGTGGCTCCTGGCCGGGGTCATCGACCAGATTCTGGCTGCGCAAACCAGGCCTGGCGCCAGGGAGGAGCTTCCACAGCCTTGCCTTCCTGCGGGCAATGCCGCGGGGCCATTGCCGCGCATTGACGGCATACAGGGGCGCGAATACAGTGGCTCCATGGCGATTTTGACACTCGAATTGCCAGCCCACGAACAACAGCGGGCTTTCAACCTGCGCCGCTGGGCTCAACTGCTGGCCGACCGCGACCTTGCCAGGATCGAAGGCCGAATTGAAACTGACCGTTTCGGACGTATCATCATGAGTCCTCCTCCAGCGCCGGCCCATGGCGCCTTCCAGGCTGAAATCGCCCGTTTGCTCGGCAACCTGACGGCCCAAGGACGCGTCCTGACCGAGTGCCCGATCTCGACGGCCGATGGGGTCAAGGCGGCGGATGTCGCCTGGGCGTCACCGGGATGTCTCGGAAAGTTGGGCAAGAAGCTCTGCTTTTCCGACGCCCCGGAGATTTGCGTGGAAGTGCTCTCACCGAGCAACACGGAACCTGAAATGCGCGAGAAGACTCGACTCTATTTCGACGCTGGCGCTAAGGAAGTGTGGATTTGTGGCTTGGATGGCGCGATGACCTTCCTGGTCCCAACCGACGCCCCTCCGCGAGACCGCTCGCCGCTCTGCCCGCGCTTTCCATCCCGGGTCAGGGTGCGCTGAGCCGCCTGGCAAAACTCCATGGCCCGAAATAGGTTGAAGGCCGTTTGCTCGACGATAGAATAGCATCCGTCCATGAATGCTAACTTCGAAACAAACCGTGGGAATGCCAAAGGCACTTCCCGCCGCGCTTTTCTCGCCACTACCGCCGCCGCCACCAGCTTCATGTTTCTCCCACGTGAGGTGCTGGGCCGGGGCGGAGCGGTCTCGCCCAACGAGAAGCTGAACATCACCGGCGTGGGCATCGGCGGCCAGGGCGGCTGGGACCTCCAGCAGTTGGAGAGCGAGAATATCGTGGCCCTGTGCGATGTGGACCAGGCCTACGCCGCCCACACCTTCAACAAGTATCCCAAGGCCAAACGTTACAAAGATTTCCGGCGCATGCTCGAAGAGCAAAAGGACATCGAGGCGGTGGTGGTCGCGACCCCGGACCATAACCACGCCATCGTCTCGATGACCGCCATCAAGGCCGGCAAGCATGTCTATTGCGAAAAGCCTCTGACCCGCACCGTTTACGAGGCGCGCGCTGTTGCCCAGGCTGCCCGCGAGGCCAAAGTGGTGACCCAAATGGGCAACCAGGGGATGGCCTTCGAAGGCAACCGGCTGATCAACGAATGGCTCTGGGATGGCGCCATCGGCACAATCCGCGAGGTCCATGTCTGGTCGGATCGCCCGACGCATCGCGGCAAACTGCCGTTGTGGTGGGCCCAAGCCATCGAGCGGCCTGCCGACACACCGCCCGTGCCTGCCACGCTGGACTGGGAGTTGTGGCTCGGCCCGGCGCCCTGGCGTCCGTACAACCCGGCTTATGTGCCCTTTAAGTGGCGCGGTTGGTGGGACTTCGGCTCCGGCGGCATTGGCGACATGGGCATTCACAATATGGCCCCGGTCTTTTCCGCCCTTAAACTCACTGCGCCAGAGAGTGTTCAGGGCTGTTCCACACCGGTCTTCCCGGAGACGGTTCCTTCGGCCTGCATGGTGCGTTACCATTTCCCGGCGCGCGAAGACATGCCGCCGGTCGAACTGCACTGGTACGACGGCGGGCTTTTGCCCGAACCGCCGGCTGAGCTGGAGCCGAATCGCGAGCTTGACCCAGAGGACGGCATCCTCTTTGTTGGCGACAAAGGCAAGATGCTGGTGACCGGTTGGGGCGGCCAACATCCCCGCCTGCTTCCAGAAAGCCTGGACAAGTCCTACAAACGCCCGCCCAAGACATTGCCTCGCTCCATCGGCCATCACAAGGAGTGGGTCGAGGCATGCAAAGGGCGAGGCGGCCCGCCCCGCTCGAATTTCGATTTCTCCGGCCCCCTCACCGAGGCGGTTTTGTTGGGTTCGGTCTGCATCCACAACG
>JBJKSV010000806.1:0-3339 GCA_046703605.1 Limisphaerales bacterium | reverse complement strand
ACTCTACGCGCTGCTCAAGCGCCACGACGAAAAGGCCGTCACCGAGCGCGCGTATCAGAACCCTGTGTTTGTCGAAGACCTCGTGCGCAACGTGGCTCTCAAGCTCAATCAGCACCCCAACGTGTCCTGGTACAAAGTCGAGGCGGAAAACTACGAGAGCATCCATAACCACAATGCTTACGCCTGCATTGAGAAGCCTCGATGAGATTCGCCATCTGCAACGAAATCTTTCAAGGCGCCACTATCGACCAGGCATTGTTCGCAGCCGCCCGAATCGGCTACGATGCGCTTGAAATCGCCCCCTTCACCCTCGCCAATTCCGTCACGGACATTCCCCAGGCCGAGCGGCAACGCATTCGAGAGCTTGCCGCCCGAAACCGGGTCGCGATAGCGGGAATTCACTGGGTGCTGGTCAAACCGGAGGGACACTACATCAAACATCCGGATACCGGAATCCGCTATCGAACCGCGCAATACTTTCGCAACCTGGTGGATTTTTGTGCCGACCTCGGGGGCGAAGTAATGGTGGTAGGCTCGCCGAAGCAGCGCAACATCCTGCCCGGTGTTTCTTCCGAGCAGGCCCTCGACTGGGCTGCGGAAACGTTTCGCGGAGCCGTCGCCAGGGCGGAGGACCGCAACGTGACCATCTGTTTCGAACCCCTCGCGCCAGCCGAGACGAATTTCATCAATACCGCCGCCGAAGCGCTGCAATTTGTCGCCCGGGTTCCCTCGCATCGGTTCAAGATCATCCTCGATGTCAAAGCGATGGCGTCGGAGTCGAAGCCGATTCCGAGCATCATTCGCGAATCTTGGCCGCACTTTGGCCATTTTCATGCCAACGATCCGAACCTCAAGGGGCCCGGTTTTGGCGAAATGGATTTTGGTCCGATCGCCGCAGCTCTGAAAGAAACCGGCTACGCGGGATACGTCTCCGTGGAGGTGTTCAATTTCGCAGACGGCGCCGAGGTAATCGCCGCACGAAGCCTGGAGTATTTGAAGCGGGTTTTTGGTTAGCGACGGCGGAACACGGGCATGCCAGCAGGTCTCATTGTGGCCCACGTACAACCACGAATTGGCGGCAGTGAACACCAATCAGGTCGCAATTCGTGTTTATTGGTGTCCATTAGTGGTTGGCGCGCCGCGCAATGAGAATTCCCGCGCATGCAGCCAACTCTTGCTACTGAGGCGTGGAACTGGCAGAGTTGTTCGTATGAATGCTGAGAGCACCGAGGCCTTGGACGAGCGTGTGGCCAGCCGCTTGGCGGGCCGCTTGGCCGGGCGCGTTCAGTCGCTAAACCCTCCTTGGGCCGCGCAAGTGGTGTCGTGGATGGCGCTAGTGGATCTGTGTCTTGAGGTCGATGAGAATCTGGGTGGAGGTGAGACGCTCTCAGCGGAGGGGCTGGCCTTGCATGAGGCGGTAGTCAGCCTGGGGATAGGGTGTGGAAGCTGGCTGCTGCGCGAAATTCGCATCGCCAACCTGGACATATCCGCCTCCGGCCAAACGCCGGAGACGCTCGGAGCCTCCCTCGAATTGCTCCGGATATTGCATCGCAGGCGTCATTCGCAGTTTCCTCCCGCTGAGGTCCGAGTCGTTCAGGCCCGCATTTTCAATGCCGCGGCCTGAGTACATCGCGCGGCTGCACGGCGCGTATTACGATCTCCGCACCCGCGAACCGTCTGAGAGGCCGCGATTCTTGCGAGAGTATCAGGCTACCCTCAGAGAGGCAGCGAACAAGGCGGGCTGTTCCGAGGCCATGCTCGAGACCGCCGTGGCGCCAGACTACGGGATCTGGGTCAGGCAAGAACGACTGCCGCGCCTCGATCGTCCGACCGGACGAGAAGGCCGCAAGTGACAGCCACCGCCCGCGTCTGATACCGCTGCCTGCTGGCTGGAACGCTCATGCGGGAATCGCGTTGACGCAGCGGCGGCCTTCTTCTCATTATTGGACAGGACAGGGGACTTCTAAAGCCCCCCTGACCGGTACATTGGAGAAAGTGAAATTGAATCATGAATCTGGACGCACTTTATTCTGAATTGACTTTGAAGCCATCCGGCAAATTGGCGTTGGTGGTGCTGGACGGCTTGGGCGACGTCGCCACGCGCGAACAGGGCTTTCTGACACCTTTGGAGGCGGCCGTTACACCGCACCTCGACGCCTTGAGCAAAGACTCCGCCCAGGGCCGCATGTTCCCGTTAGCGCCGGGAATCACGCCCGGCAGCGGACCGGGCCACCTGGCCCTTTTCGGCTATGACCCGCTGGAATACCAGGTCGGGCGCGGGGTGATCGAGGCGCTGGGACTGGGCATGGAACTCAAGGCGGGTGATGTTGCCGCCCGCGCCAACTTCTGCACGCTGGACGAAAAAGGCGTTGTGATTGACCGGCGGGCGGGGCGAATTGAGACATCGGTTTGCGAACGGCTCTGCGCCCTGCTCTCCAGCAAGGTCAAGAAACTGGGCGACACTGAGGTCATTATCAAGGCGGGCAAAGGGCATCGGTTTGTAGTGGTCTTTCGCGGCAAAGGCATGGAAGGGCCGCTGACGGATGCCGACCCACACCGAGAGGGCTTTGCCATCCCGGCGGTGGAACCGGTCAATCCGAAATCAGTCAAAGCGAAGAAAGCCGCAAAGCTTGTCGCCGAGTTTTATGAAGCCGCCTTGCCGGTGTTGGCGAAGGAGAAGCCTGCCAACGGGTTCCTCATGCGGGGCATCGCCCATCAACCTGACATCCCGAGGTTCCAGGACCGATACGGACTCCGTCCGGCTTGCATCGCGATTTATCCCATGTACAAGGGCCTGGCGCAATTGGTTGGCATGACCAAGCTGGAGGGTCCCCAGACGATCGACGAGCAATTCGAGCGCTACCTGGCCGAAAACGACAACTACGATTACTTTATCATCCACTTCCAATACAGGGATATGTATGGAGAAGACGGCAACTTTGCCGCCAAGCGCAAAGCCATCGAAGATTTCGACGCCGCGCTTCCGATTTTGTTGCGCAAGAAGCCCGAGGTGCTCGCCATCACCGGCGACCACTCGACGCCGTGCGCCATCAAAGGCCATTCCTGGCATCCGCAACCGGTCCTGCTCCACAGCCCCTATAGCGGCTCGGATAAGTTGGAGCGGTTCACCGAGACAGGCGCCAATTGCGGCTCGTTGGGTCTGTTCGAGGCGAAGTACCTGATTCGGCTCATGCAGGCCAACGCCAAGATGTTCGATAAGTTCGGCGCCTAACCGGGATACTTCGTGCTACGCAAAGAACGGCGACATTCCGTGGGTAGGGCGCGCAGTCCTCTGCGCGCCGCCGTCCATGCACTCGCCAGCATTGCATGCTATTGCGG
>JBJKSV010000805.1:0-4746 GCA_046703605.1 Limisphaerales bacterium | reverse complement strand
CGTCTGGCTTTGCGGCCCCGCGATGAACGTGAGTGGTGGAAGTGGAGTCAGCCGCGCGGACACGTTGACCTGGGCCTCTGCAGTTCCACCGGCTGATGGTCCAGAGCCGTCGGACGCCGTCACCGCCAGATAAACAACGTACTGTGGACCGTCGCACAACACGAATGTGTCGTCGAAGTTTGTCGCGGTGCTGTGGTACACGTCGATGCCCCTCCCGAGCGACCTGTAGTCGCCACCTGGCTCACCCGACACGCCATAGCCGCAGCTTACTTGGCCGCTGCCGAGGGTTGCCGTTATCGTGCCGTCCAGCTGAAGCAGCGACTCGTCCCCCTCCGAATAGATCTCGAACACCGCCCTGCCTGTTCCCTCGGCGCCCCAATACGCGTTTGTGGTGTTACCCGCGCCGCTGGCGCTTGCCGTGCATTCCGCCGTGAGATTGCTCTGGCCATCGGTCTCGAAGGTGCATGTTGCCCCTGCGGACGCCGTTCCACCGAAATCTGTCAGCTGCCCGGCCACCGAGCACGGCGAGGAAACGATGTTGGTAGCGACAACATAGGAGTCACTACCCACCCCAAGGTAGCCATCGAGGGTACTGTCATCCTCCACGAGCGTAATCTGGTCCGAGGCCGAGGCAGTAGTGGTCGCGGTCACGCAGATCGCGATGAGCACTATGAGGATTGAAGGTGTTGACCTGCGGGGAGAACGCGTTGCCGGACGCGCTGTCGTTTCGTCCTGCGTTCGCTTAGCTATTGGCGAAACGATGCCTGTTTCATGCGCGGTCCGGGTGGGATGGCAATGAAACGCGGCGCGAAATCGGTTACTCACTGGTTTAATCTGGGTCGTTGCGCGCGCGATCCACTGCAGCCGGCCGCGGAGTGGCTGGCGAGGCAGCATGACGACGTGACAGGCTCGACGCGCCATTGCTGGATCTGTTAGACCTCTGGAACCTTGCTCCCGATGGAGGGGGGCTTTGTGCACGTGGATGTCCTTTCTAAGCTCCATATCCTGGCTGGCCGTCCTATCTGCGCACCTCCAAAACCGCGTGGCTGCCTTCCGCACGCGTTCCTGGAGTCGCTCGCTTGATTGCTGATCGTGCGCTTTCATATGTAAAGAGAGAGAAATGGCGACATCTTACGTGGAAAATAACAACGTCTTTTGGCCCGCTGCGACTTGCCTGTAATTCGGTCTCCGCTCCGGGACTCAGGGGGCAAGAAGCGCTGACCAACGGACATCTCTGGATGGCCCGGCAAACCGGGATAATAGTTCCAACCGCGCCACGGTGGACAGCCGTTGCTCGTCGCAGAAGCGGGTGAGCGCCCTTCCCTGCACCAATTCGATGACAAAGGTTGGACGCCCGGCGGGCGTCGCCACGGCGTCCAGGACTTTGGCGATGTTCGGGTGGTTCATAACGGCCAGCGCCTTGGCCTCGGCTCCAAACTGCGCGAGCACCTGCCTTGAATCCATTCCCGGACGGATGACCTTGAGTGCGACCCGCCGGTTCAGCGGTTCCGTTTGCTCGGCCATCCAGACAGTGCCCATGCCGCCCTGGCCGATTTGCTCCAGCAACTTGTATCGAGCAAGCCGGTCGCCTGGGTTTTCGCATGGAACGAAGCATGAGGCGAGCGATGGATCCGGGCCACCGACAGTTGCCTCATCGCTCCCCGGTTCAGAGAGCTCATAGCCCGCGCCCGGCGCCCCAAAGGGCGCAACCGGCGAGTCCTTACCCTCGGCCGTAGCCCCCTGGGACATGCCGGTCACGTGCTCTGGAGGGGTCCCAACCGCGCCTTCAGGCGCCAAATCCCTATGGATTGACGAGTTGTTCGTCGGACTTCTCTTGCATTTAGGCGCCTTCAGCGTACCGCCAATTTCTGGGATCATGGCTCCATTCTCGCACACCCGATGCCGGGGCGGTATCCTCAAAAGTGATGATGCCGGTTGCGTCGCGGCTGCTTCCAGAAAAAGGGTATGAAGCCAGCCAACCCACATAGCGGTGCCGCGAGGCCGCAGCGGAAGGCGGCGAAAAGCAGCGTGCCCGGAGATCGCCTCCCCAAAGGCCTTGGATACCGAAAAGTGGGTGTCCTTGAGTACCCGGGTTCTAAACGTGTTGAATGCTGCGTCGGAAGCGTTCGCGCCGACGGAGACCGGGACGCCCTTGATCGGCACGGTAATTGAACCGCCCCACCTCCCGTCGTCCAAGTCCTTTTTGAATTGGTCTGAGAGCAAGTAGGTCCTGAAGTCCTGACTCAGGTTGCCTGTGTTGGTTATGTGAAAGTTCCTGTAGAGCCCGTTCTCGAGGAGCTTCAGGCAGGGATCGTCGGTTTGCGCGGCTGCAGACCCCGGGCGCAGGCCCAAGAGGGCCGCAGCGGCAGTTGCCAGTAGAGTGAGGCTGGCTCCGGTTTTAAGTGACGGCTTGATTGTCATAGTTCGCGATAAGCGTTTTTACGTTTTCTACAATCTGCGGTTCATCCGTAATGGCGGCGTAGCGGGCGAAATTTCGGAGGTGTACTGCGGGGGGGCTTGGAGGCGCTGGCGGGCCTGCTTGCGGTCCGGGTCTCGCCGAGACCGCGCCGCGGGGTTTCGAACGCAAGGCGCCAGAGGACTGGCGCGGTCCAAGACGCGGTCGGAGCCCGGGCGGGCCTTTGCGATTGCTTGGCGCGCGGCGCGGTCGCGAGGGTCTTCCAGCGCGGAGGCTGATGGGGCCTTGGTCGCGCGGGATGGCCCCGGGGCGGTCGTAACCACGCGGACCGGCCCAACGCGAGGTAGCCGGGAGGAGCTGTTTTCAGAGGTGCAGGATTCATAACACGAGACTATTTCACGGGTGCCAGGGGTTCGGGTGTCTGCAAAAGTGTAGAGAAGGCCATCTACAAAAGTGCAGATGGGCGGTTGGCGTGGCGGGCGCTTCCAGGGCGGGGGCCGCGAAGAGGTCCAAGTCGCGCGGCGGCAGCGCGACGCCGGGGCGCGAGAGCCTGAACGGCAGCGCGCCCCGGTGTGGTCGGAACGCTTGGCCGGGGCCGGCTGGCTTGCAGTTGGTCTTCTGGTTGCAGATCATGTGCTTCTATATATAAAGGCGGCGAGATGGCGAAATCTTACGCGGAAAATGAACAATTTTTTTGGCACAGCCTGATTTCGCCGGAAAAGGAGGCTTCCTCCCAGCAGAGGGGCCACAATTGCCGGACCGACCAAGCGCCTCAGGTAGAGGGGCGTTCAGCAAGCCCTCCCTTGGTCGAGGAAGATCCCATGCCGGAAACGTCCCAACCGCGCCTTTAGGCGCGGAATCTCTGTGGATTGACGCGTTGGTCATCAGACTTCGCTTGGATTTTGGCGCCTTCATCGCACCGCCAATTTCTGGGATCATGGCGCCATTCTCGCACACCCGATGCCGGGGCGGCATCCTCAAAAGTGATGATGCCGGCTGCGTGGCGGCTGCTTCCAGAAGAGGGGTCAGGAAGCCAGCCAACCCGCACGGGGGTGCCGCGAGGCCGCAGCGGAACGCGGCCAAAAGCAGCGTGCCCGGAGATCGCCTCAATGCCTGACGGGGGCCGATTGGCTCAGGTTTGCTCATACTTGTCATCCAGGGATCATGGGGCCATTTTCGCACGCCCGCAGGCGAGGCGGTATCCTCAAAAGTGTGGATGCCCCTCCGGCACGGCGGCTGCTGTTACTGGATGCCAGGTCCTGTGTTCACATCGTGTTCTTGTTGGGCGCAAAACCGGTTTCCTGCGCTCGCTGGTGGGGCAAAGCATCAGAACTGGTGGCAAAGTCCGACCGTTAGTTTTTGGAATTCCCCTGCATTTCTCGTTGGACGGCCTGGTCGAAGTCGATCAGCACCTTTGGCAGTTCTCCAATCGCTCGAATCCGCTTCTGGAGGAGAGGTCCCAATGGCGAGCCTCCGCCCAGCACAAACGTGCCTTTCCTCAGCTCCAGCAGAGTCGTATGAGGCGAAAGGAAAAAGGCGGACACCTTACCGCTCCGGCCCATCCGAAAACAGAATTGAGACTCGCACCAGAGGCGCAGGACTCTTGCAACCGCAACGTTTGCCTTCAATACCAGATTCACGCATTGTGTCTGGCGGGTATTTCGCTCGCGTTGGGCACCTCGCCGTGATGTCTCCGCTCGCTGCTCCAGGTGCGGCGAGCCGAGGTTCTGCGGAAGGGGGCTTTTTCATGCATGAGGAGATTTCCACGCTTCGGCAGTCCGGGGGGGTGAGATGGACGTTCGTGCGGTTGCTTCCCAGCCCCGATCAGCGGGACGGCAGTAATTGTCTTCGGAGAGGGGAAGCTACGGCCGGCTTGAAACCTCCCTGGCGCATCGGGCAGGCGCTATGCCGAGGGGAGTATTAGCTCTCGGACTCGCCGTCTGAGGGACGACGGCCAGAGTCAATTGCCCCGCGTTTCTCTTGGGTGGCGACGCCAAGGGCCGGCGGAGCGGAGATGAACGGAACGCGACCTGACTCGACGGTCAGGTGCTTGCGCCGCGCTTCCTCAAAAGGAGCAAAGCGAAGCCGCCCGCAAATTGGCGCATCGGTGTTTCGTTGTGGTTCTTGTTTCATACAAGTCGGTCATGTATAGCGCAGTCTCCCTGAACTTCATCCGATTCGTTCATCCCGGAGGATATAAATCGTCCTTGTGGTCGCCGGTGACGCGGACCACAGCCTGCAGTGGCCAGAGACGACATCCGGCGATTTATAGAGCAGGGCGAGCCGCTGGAAAAGTGGATTCTAAGGAGCGTTGATCACCAAGACGAGCC
>JBJKSV010000804.1:0-3824 GCA_046703605.1 Limisphaerales bacterium | reverse complement strand
CGCGATTGAGCCGGGCGTAATTGGGGATGGCCAGGAGTGGAGAACCGTCCCTGAAACGCCCATGGATGGCCACAACACCGCCCAGCAGATGAGGCATCCACTCGGTCGTCAAGGGGGCGCTGAGGTCCAGGACGTTGTCGAGGTTCTGATCCACGCTTTCCAGGTTGTAAATGAGCGGCCCGTAGCGCAGGGCGACACGGCCGTGGTCGGCCGCAATGCGAGGGTCTGCCGTAACGCGCTGAACGCGCATGGGCAGATCCAGCACGACGGTGTCCCCTGCCTGCCAGGTGCGCGTGATTTGGGCGTAACGGTCCTTCATTTCCGGGGTGATCGGTTCGCCATTGACGGTGAGCGACGTTATGCCGTCGGCCTTCGGGGTGCCGTGGTAGAGCGCGCTCACGTTGCGGTGCGGGGCGCGGAGGTGCAGCGTAAACGTGGTAGGCCGCGAGGGATTGAGGAGGACCCGGACGTGGCCGTCCCACGGATAGCGGGTTGATTGAACCACCTTCACGTCGGCGCCTGCCACTGGCCCGACATCGACACTGCTCCCAACGTAAAGGTTGATGAAAAGCCCGTTGGCATTCCGGGCGTACATCCATCTTGGCAGCTCCAGAAGGGTGCGCGGGATGTTGCCCACGCAACACGGACATTCGTGCCAGGGATACCGTGCCTCACGAGAATCGAGCGGGTTCGTGTAGGTGAAGTTCTTTGCCGGCAGGTCCACCGAACCGAGGACGGCGTTGTAAAGGCTTTCCTCGAACAGGTCTGCATAGCGCGCCTGGCGGAAGGCCAGGTTCATGTTGTGCTGGAAGAGAACCTCCGCGCAGTCCGCGCAGGATTCGCAGTAGGAGTGATTGGGCAGAGAGTAATTCTGCCCGAAACCTTCCGAAGTCTCGCCGCTGCCAATGCCGCCGGTCACATAGTACTTGGCGTTGACCACGCTGTTCCAGAGCGATTCGACCGCGCTCTGGTACTGCGGGTCGCCCGTCTCCATAGCGATGTCAGCCATTGCGGAATAGCAATAGCCGGCGCGCACGGCGTGGCCGAGGGCTTCGTACTGCTGGACCACAGGGACCTGGCTCTGGTCGTAGCTGCTGCCGTTGCGGCGGCAATCCAGGAGGAACCTGGAAAGCTCCACGTATTTATCGCCCTTGCCCTGACCCTCTACCTGGTCCACCAAGAGGGCCAGTCGGACCAGGGCCTGCTCGATTTCTTCGTGGCCGCAATACCATTTTTTCTTCGGCCTGGGGCCGATATGGGCGTACCAACAATCGGCGAGTTTCTTGGCCGCATCGTAGAGCCGCCGATCTTGGCCCGAGGTCAGCCAATAATCCGCAATGGCGGCCTCGATGAAATACCCCGCCACATAGCCTTCGTGATCGCCCACGCGCGTCCAATGCGGCGGGGGATTGTCATGTTCACTCGCCTCACCGAGGGTGAAACGCGTCTGGAGATAGCCGTCCGGTTCTTGCGCGGCCAGAATGACGGGGATCCAATCCTCGAGCGTCTTTCTGAGCCTTGCCTGCGCCTCGGCCAATTGGGAATCGCTATGCGGATCGAGCATCAGCGCCAGGCAGATCGACTCCACGGTGTTCAGAGTATAGGCATCCGCCCATGGCGGCCCGACGTGCGGCTTGTGCGGGCGTCCAGCGTTCTTATTGGCGGCCTGGATGAAGTTCTCGAAGCCGCCTTCCTTCAGGTCCGGCTTGGAGAGCTCCGCGACGCAGTGCGGAATCCAGTTCACGATCAGTTCTTTGAGCCTTGCGCTCCAAAGCGGGCTGTTCACGCTCCAGCGGCGCATCGACACCGGCTCCAATGGCGTTTCCCTCACGGGACCCTTCACGCCTGCACGCAGTGTATCCGAGCCGCTCTGCTCGCCGTTTGCCGCCGTAAGCTTGAGGAGATACTCCCCCGGGATAGAGAAGCTGGCGGTGGTCTCCAAGGCGCCGGGATTAGCGAATTCGACGGCGCCTGGCCCATCAACCTTGCTCCAGGTAACGGAATCGCTTGAGCCGCGCACCGACCCATCCAGATAGGTCTTGGCCGGCAGGACGACGATGCGGTCAACCCCGGCACTGACGCGCGGAGCGAATTTTGGCGATTTGCCTGAATCATAGACCTTCCACTCGATAATCCCGGTCGAGAAATCGCCTTTCCCGTCAAATTCAAGCCGCAGCTTGCGCGTGGTCACCTCTGAAAAGGTCGTCCTGTTGTAATGACCGCCTTCCACTCCCAGGCCAGAGGAGTCCTCGACGGAGGCGAACCGCTTGCCGTCCCAATACAAGAGACGGCAGGCCTTGGGCAGGCGCACCCCGCGCGAGTCGTCCCACCAATAGACCTCGATCTTGTCTGTTGAGATGGGCCGGCTCCAATCATATTGGACCCATTGAGTACCCGTGCGAGGCCAATTGCCGTAACAGCCATGGCGATGATCGTTGACCCATCCCGGCTCGAACCCGTCATTAATGGCGCCAAGAGTCTCGTGGCCGGAAACATAAGACGTTGAGGGACGCGCCACTAGCGCGAGATTGATTGGCCGGGTCTCCGCCCTGGCGCCCGGAGCCGCCGCAACAGTCATCCTTGCCATGCCGAGTACGATTCGATTCAAAACCTGTTTTCTCATGTTCTTCGACACCTTTGCCCTGGGCTGGCCGCAGTGGTCTCCACAGTCGCCTTCATACCGGCAGGATAGACAATCGGATGGCGCGGTCAAGCCTCTGCGCGGAGGAACGACTCAAGCTGTGCAGGTTGACGCGCCCCAGTCCAGTCCTGACCCGGCGCTTGCGCACCGTGCTGCTTTAGCGCATCATGTCGGGACTGGCCGGCGTCTGCCGGAGACGAGCACGGGCTAATGTGATCGAGGAATACGACGGAGGCTTATGAAAACTGATTCGCGCGCGAACGAGGGGCTGTATGGGTCTTTGCCGACAGACCTGGAGGGATTTGACTCTCTGGCGGAGCTGGCGCTGGACCTGCGCTGGTCGTGGAATCATTACGCCGACGATCTCTGGCGCCAACTGGATCGGGACTTGTGGGAGTTAACACACAATCCCTGGGTGGTACTGCAAACAATTTCCCGGGACCGGCTCGAAAAGGCGCTGGGGACTCCGAACTTCCGAAAGAAGTTGGAGACACTCGTCGAGGCAAAGCGCCAATCCACCGCGACTGCGGCCTGGTTCCAGCAGGAGCACCCAAATTCCGGCTTGAAGTGCGTGGCCTATTTCAGCATGGAGTTCATGCTCAGCGAGGCGCTGCCGATTTATTCGGGTGGCCTCGGAAATGTGGCTGGCGACCAACTCAAGGCCGCCAGCGATCTGGGCGTCCCCGTCGTGGGAGTCGGGCTGCTCTACCAGCAAGGGTACTTTCGCCAGGTCATCGCAAAGGATGGCGCCCAGCAGGCGCTCTATCCTTACAACGACCCCGGCCAACTCCCCATCGCTCCCTTGCGCGAATCCAATGGCGAATGGCTCAGGCTCGAAGTGCGGCTCCCCGGCTATTCGGTTTGGCTGCGCGCCTGGCAAGTCCAAGTCGGGCGGGTCAAACTTTACCTCCTGGATAGCAACGACGCCGCCAACTTCGCCGCCCATCGTGGCATCACCAGCGAGCTTTACGGCGGCGGTCCTGAACTGCGCCTCAAGCAGGAGTTGGCGCTCGGCATCGGCGGCTGGCGCCTCTTACGGGCGCTCGGCCTTCAGCCGCAGGTCTGTCACCTGATCGAGGGACACGCGGCGTTCGCTGTTCTGGAAAGGGAGCGCAATTTCATGGAAGTATGGGGGCACCCCTTCGACGTCGCGCTCGCCGCCACGGGAGCGGGCATCCTCTTT
>JBJKSV010000803.1:0-12761 GCA_046703605.1 Limisphaerales bacterium | reverse complement strand
CCGTTAACCAGCACCGAGTCGATCCCGGCGTATACGACCGGTTTGGAGCGGTCCAAAACCATCGCTCCGTCTGAGAGGTTGAGCGCCCCTGGCACCATAGATCGGTCGGGTCTGCGCGGGGGGCCAGCCAATCTGCCGCGCCCGACCGCCTGAAGCATCAGCGGAGCGAGTTTGAAGGCAACGTCGTTTTGTTGCTGTTCATCGGGTTTGAAGTAAAATGCATTGAAAAAGTCGATCTTGGCGCGGTTGTAGATCTTGGAGGCACTGAGAGGGGTGAGAGTCTCTGCCGCGACCGATTGCTGAAGGGGGGCAAGGCACAGGCCGACGAGGCAGAGGCTAGCTAGCAGCGGACGGACATTGTGCTGGGCGGAGGACAAAACTCTTCGCATGGCCTTAGAGCGTGTTTTAAAACGTAGCAGCCGACCCCAGGAGGCTCCATTCTTACGTGATTTTCCCATTGGATCAGAGCCTCCTGGCGTCGGCTTTGGGTTTTGGGTTCCTATCCTCTTGAACGTTGGGAAGAATGCGGCGAAGGCCCGCTTGGTCTTGAGCTGTCCGTGCCGAAAAATGAAGGCGGTGTCCGCCCAGCCGGGCGGCAAGAGCCGCCAGTGCCAGGCTCTTCCGCGCTCGATGGTGTTGAGCGCCAGCGACTGTCGCTCGAAAGGCGTGGTCAGCGAACGGAGGTTCCAGGCAAAGACCAGCAGCTCCTCGTTTATCTGCGCTTCCATCCGTTTTCTTGATTCAAAGAGACTGGTCTTTTCCATGTTTCAATTACCCGCTCCGCACTTATCCTGCCTCACGTATCCATTTTCCGCAAACCAGTGAACGGCCTCTTCAAGGGCACGTTTGGGTGGGGTTTGGGGCAGGCCGAGCTCGCCAATGGCCTTTTGCGGATTGAAAAACATTTTGTATTTGGCCATGCGCACGCCGGCCAGCGGGGCGCGAGGCGGCTTGCGAGTGAGCAACGAAACCGCCTCGTCGAAATAGGCAGCGGAAAGGGCGAGATGATAAGGAACGCGAAATGTGGGCGCGGGCAAACCGGTGATTTCGGCCAGAACGGCAAGAGCATCGCGAAGGGGCCAATTGCCCTGCTCGTTGCCCAGGATGTATCGTTCGCCAATCCGGCCTTTTTCGGCGGCCAGGATGTGGCCGATGGCAACGTCACGCACGTGGACCCAATTGAGTCCGGTGTCGATGTAGGCGGGCATCCGCCGATTTAAGAAATCGACGATGATCTTGCCAGTCGGCGTCGGCTTAACATCCCGCGGCCCGACGGGTGTGCTGGGATTGACGATGACCACCGGCAGACCCTTGCGCGCGCAGCCCAGGGCGATCTGTTCGGCCCGCCATTTGGAGCGCTTGTAATGGTTGCTCAAGGTGGATTCGTCGGTCTGGGCTGCTTCGTCGGAAGGGACAATCTGGCCATTGACCGGCCTGGGCAAGCCAACACAACCGACGGTGCTCGTATAGACGATCCGGCGGCAATCGGCCTCGCCCGCCGCCTCGATGACGTTGCGCGTGCCTTCCACGGTTGCGGGGTACATGGGGCGGTTATCTGGACGCCATTGGGCGTAGCTGGCGGACACGTGAATCCACCAATCGCACCCGCGCATGGCCTGAGTGAGCTTCTGCCGGTCGCCAACATCCCCCTCAATGCGCACGAAGTCCGCCCCGCGCAGGCCGCGCAGGTCGCTGCCCGGGCGCAGCAATGCCCTTACGCTGTGGCCGCGCGCCAGAAGCTCATGCACGAGGTTGGCTCCAACGAAACCAGAAGCGCCGGTGACAAAACATTCCATAGCCTGCCTAGGGTCATAATCCACTTTCCTGAAAATGACAATCTCCGGCTACAACGCCGCCATACGCTTCGGAAGGATTGATCTCGCGCATCGCGCCTGGCTCTTGGCTGGAAGAAGCCATCGTGCATGCCGCTCCCGCCTGACCCTCATGTCCTCCAAAGTGCAAGGATCGGCCTGCCCGTTGCAATCTCTTGAAGAGGAGGCGTACAAAGAGTTGTTTGCTATTGCAACGGCAGTTGATAGACTTGCGCCACAACTGAATTATTGATAACCAAATCAAAGCTATGGACTTTCATATATTCGCTTCTGACTCCACCTCCAACTCGTCCAGTCTCCGTTCCGAAGGCGCCTCACTCCTGCGCCGGCTGCCGAGTGTGTGGGCGCTGGCGGCCGTGCCGCTGGCCGTCGCCCAGGTTTGCGTGGCCAAGCCGAACCCGAATTGGCTCGACCATGACCGCAACCGTCCACAGCCCAAAGTCGTCACTCCGGCAACCCCCAGCTCCCAGGAGCAACCGGGACGCGCCCCATCCGACGCCATCGTGCTGTTCGACGGCCACGACCTCTCGCAGTGGGTGGCCATGGACGGCAAGCCGACCAAATGGATCGTGCGGGATGGTTACATGCAGTGCATGAGGGGGAGCGGGGACATCCGGACACTGGAGAACTTTGGGGACTGCCAGTTGCATGTGGAATGGGCCACGCCAAACCCGCCGCACGGCGAAGGACAGGGGCGAGGCAATAGCGGCGTCTTCTTTGGTTTCGGCCGCTACGAAGTCCAGGTGCTGGATTCTTACCACAGCAAAACGTACGCCGATGGCAGCGCCGGCGCCGTGTACGGGCAATATCCGCCGCTGGTCAATGTTTGCCTGCCTCCGGGTCAATGGCAGACTTACGACATCCTCTTCACCGCGCCGCGCTTTGACGCCCACGGCAAGCTGCTCTCGCCAGCGCGCATTACCGCCTTCCAAAATGGGGTGCTTATCCAGAATAACGTGGAATTGACCGGCCCGACAAGCTGGTTGGAGCGCGCTCCCTACGAGGCCCACCCGGTCAAGCAGCCCATCTCCCTCCAGTACCATGGCAACCCCGTCCGCTATCGCAACATCTGGATTCGGGAACTGGGCAAGCCCGGCCGGAAGGAGTTTACTTTTCCCAATTCGTTGCTTGACCGCTATGTGGGCAATTATGACCCCGTCAGAATTCACCGTGAAGGCACCCAGCTCGTGGCCAACCTCAGCGGCGTCCGGTTTGTCCTGTTCGCCGAATCACCCACGCATTTCTTCGCCAAAACCACCGACGTCCAAATTGAGTTCCCCAAGGGCGAAGAGGGCCATCCTGATCACCTGACATGGTCCGTCGGAGAGGGCGCCAACATCGCCGAGAGGAAGTAACCCGGAGCGGAACCGCGGAACCCACCACACGATTATGGCCGCCAAAGCTGCAGAAAAGCCGGAGAGGGCCGCCGACCAAAAGGAGAAGGCGCCCGAAAACAAGGAAAAGGCTGCTGAAACCAGGTCGGCTGAGGAGGCCAAGCTTTCCGCAGCACGCCAACGAGACTTGGACGCGGCCATTTCGGCCATCACCAAGGCCTTCGGTGACGGGAGCATCATGCGCCTCGGAGCGGCCCAGGCCTTGAGACAGATCGACGTCATCCCCACGGGCGCGTTGGCCGTCGATTTGGCTCTGGGCGTAGGAGGCATCCCGCGCGGGCGCGTGGTGGAGATCTTCGGCCCGGAATCCTCGGGCAAGACTACGCTCATGCTGCATGTCATTGCGAGCGCGCAGAAGGCGGGTGGGTTGGCGGCTTTCATCGACGCCGAACACGCCTTGGACCCAGCTTACGCCAAGCGCTTGGGCGTCAATCTGGACGACCTCCTCGTCGCGCAGCCTGATAGCGGCGAGGAGGCCCTCTCGATTTGCGAGACTCTGGCCCGTTCCAACGCCCTGGACGTCATCGTCATCGATTCGGTGGCAGCCCTGGTGCCCAAGGCGGAGCTCGAGGGCGAGATGGGGATGGCGACCATGGGAATGCAGGCCCGCCTGATGAGCCAGGCCCTAAGAAAGCTCACTTCTCTGCTGGCCAAAGCCAAGACGGCCTGCGTGTTCACAAACCAAATGCGCGAAAAGGTCGGCGTGATGTTCGGCAATCCGGAGACAACCCCTGGGGGCAAGGCGCTCAAGTTCTATGCCAGCGTGCGCATCGATGTCCGCCGCAAGGAGACCCTCAAAGACGCCGCCGGCAATGCCGTCGGCAACCACGTCAAGGTCAAGGTCGTGAAGAACAAGGTCGCTCCACCCTTCGCGGAGGCGGAGTTTGACATTCTATATAACCAAGGCATCAACAAGGCCGGCAGCATCCTCGACGTCGGTCTCGAACACGGCGTGGTCGATAAGAAAGGCGCCTGGTTCCAGTTCAAGGGTGAACTTATCGGCCAGGGGAAGGACGCCGCCCAACGCACCTTGATGGAGAAGCCGGAAGTCGCCACCCAGATCGTCGAGGCGGTGATGGAGAAGCGGAATGCGGTTCCCGCTGAACGCGCGGCTTAACCTTCCGGGCCCGATTCATTGGGGATTGAGAATTAAGCATTGAGATATGCAAATTGATGGCGCAAGCCTATTGCTGAAGCGGAGCCTCTAACCGGATGTTCAAGCGGTTCACACCGATTCTGGTGCTGGTGGCCCTTTGCTGGGTGGTGTTTGTGGTCAACAACCTGCTCTGGAACGGCCATCTCAATCAGTACGGTATCATCCCGCGCCATATCAGCGGATTGCCTGGAATCCTCTGGGCGCCGTTCCTGCACGTTTCTCTCAAACACCTCTCCGCAAACACCGTGCCTCTTCTCATCCTGGGCGCTGTTCTCTGCGCTCGAAGCCCCGCTGAGTTCGAGATTGTCACCGTTGCCGGGACATTGCTCAGTGGAGGGTTGACGTGGCTCTTCGCTCGGAACGGATGCCATATCGGGGCCAGCGGACTGATCTTCTGCTTCTTCGGTTACCTTGCATCGCTGGCATACTTCCGACGGACGTTTGGGGCGCTGGTATTGTCAATTGTCTGCCTCTTTGCTTATGGGGGCATGCTCAGGGGGCTGATGCCCACATCGGCGGCCATTTCGTGGGAAGGCCATATTGCCGGACTAGTCTCCGGTGTTTTCCTCGCCGGGATGATCTCGAAGCCCGGTGCAAGAGCACGGAAATCGTAAAACGTGAGTCCTGTCTCGCACGCCCCGTCCTGCCAGGGGCGCCTCCCGTTTCAGATTTTACGTTTCACACCACTAAGCGGTCTGCAGTTCGCGGACGATGAAAGGCGAGAATTCCCGGTGCAGGTGCGGTGGAATGCGTGCCTTAAAGCGGGCGGTTTGGCCGTTGTAATCCCTTTCAACGACCTGGCCGACTTCGTGGAGACGGGCGATGACGCCGGCTTGCTCGTGGGGCACGGAGAGTTCCATGAACTCACGGATAGGCCGCAACTGGCTCCCCAACTCAGCCAGGAGGGCGGCAATGCCCGTGCCTGAGGCGGCGGAGATGGCGACGCTATTTGGATGACGTTCGAGGAAGCTGCTCAGCAGATTCGGTTTGCCGTCGAGCCGATCGATTTTGTTGAACACCATGATGGTTGGTTTTCCCTCGGCCCCAATCTCGTCGAGCACGGCGTTGGCCGCACGGATTTGCTCCTCGGCCCTGGGATGACTGACATCGACCACATGCAGAAAGAGGTCGGCTTGCACGACCTCCTCCAGGGTGGCCTTGAAGGCCTCTACCAGTCCGTGCGGCAGTTTGCGGATGAAACCGACTGTATCGGTCAGCAGGACGTTTTGGTTGGTGGGCAGGCGCAACCGGCGCGTGGTGGGGTCAAGCGTGGCAAAGAGCCGGTCTTCGGCCAGGACGCCTGCCCCGGTGAGGGCGTTGAGCAGCGTCGATTTGCCGGCGTTGGTGTAACCCACAATGGAGGCCAGCGCCCAGTGGTTGCGCTGCCTGGAGTGGCGCTGGATGGAGCGCTGGCGCTGAACCAGCTCCAGCTCACCGGAAATCCGGGTAATGCGGTCCTGGACTCGGCGCCGGTCGGTTTCGAGCTGCGTTTCACCCTCCCCGCCACGCATTCCGATGCCGCCTTTCTGCCGGGAAAGATGGCCCCAAAAGCGGGTCAACCGCGGCAGTAAGTGCCGGAGTTGGGCCAGTTCCACCTGGAGTTTGCCTTCGCGGGTATGGGCGCGCTGGGCGAAGATATCCAGGATCAGCGAGGTCCGGTCCAGCACTTTGCAATTGAAGACCTCTTCGAGGTTGCGCGCCTGGGCGGGAGAAAGCTCGTCATCAAAGATCACTGTATCGACATCTGCCTTGCGACAGTGTTGCGCAAACTCATCAGCCTTCCCTTTCCCGATGAACGTGCTCGCGCACGGGGCTGCCAGTTTCTGAATGCCGTCGCCGACAACTTCTCCTCCCGCCGTTGAGGCGAGTTCGGAAAGCTCCTCCAGAGAATCATCCGTCTCAGGATGGGTCGCTGTTTTGAGTTCGACACCGACGAGGAATACTCGCTCGGTCCTGCGGTTCCGTGTCTCGATGAGTGCTTTCAAGTCTCTGCGTGAATCACGCTCGCTTTCCTCTTCCTGCCATTTGTATTTGTGACAATGCCTGACCCTTCAAATCTAACATTTTCCAGGCTGATTCAAAGCCTATTTTCAAGGCACCGGGGTCCTGCACCTTCTTCCGCTCTTTCGTCTCCCATTCGCGCGCAAGAAGTGAGGACGGACACCGACGCCGCATTTTAATCCCCCGCATGCAGGTTCTTCAATTCATCACGCACCTTGGCGGCGCGCTCGTAGTCCTCTTGCCTGACCGCGTCCTTGAGGGCGCGCTCCAGGCGTTCCCGGCGGCTGAGCGGGCGCTTCGATCGAATCTCCTCCAGCCAACTCTCCAGAGAGAGGATCTCCGGGCTGTTCTCCAAGGCTTCCGAATGGCCGGCGGTATCGTAAAAAGCCCGGAGATGTTCGATGCCGGCCTCGCCTTCCTGGATAGCCATTTCGTAATCGTCGGTCTGAAGGGCCTGGGCGGCGCGGGCACGGGTCATGATCATGAGAAGCTGCGGCTGGAACTGGCGCAAGGCCCAGCCAAACTCCTCCGATTGCGCATATTTGGCAACAAACTCGAAGACGGCCAGGTTGCGCTCGGCATCCCGAATGACCGCCGCGTAGTCCTCTAGCTGAAGCAGGCAGATGTACCGATGGTGATACTGGAGAGCCTCGAGTTGGAGCTTGGCGCAATCCTCTGCCTTGAGCTTGAAGCCGGAATCCGAGCCGCCGTGATTGGCCACATACCGGTACACGCGCGCCTGGTAATATTCCAGGAGCGACACGTAACCGAATGGCCTTTTGCCGTCCGGACGCCCCTCGGCGTTCATCTGCAGCAGGCCCAAGTCAACCCGGAGCTGAAGCTTTTCCTTGCCGTCATTTCCTTTAAATCTGCGGACCACCACCTGGCCGGGCTGATACTGCCAGTTCTCCAAGAGGGACGATATGTCAAAGTCCATGCGCCGAATATGGACAAGCTCGTAGGACAAGTCAACGTGCGGTTGCTTTGTCGGCGGCTGTCGGCTAAAACAACACCTGCTTATGTCAGATGAACCCGCTCGGCCCATTCACAGCCCGCACGACAGATTCTTCAAGCAGATCTTCAGCCGGCTCGAAACGGCGCGGGAGTTTCTTCGCGCGCACCTGCCCCCGCCACTCGCCGCCGCCATCAAATGGCAGATGCTCAAGCTCCAACCCGGCAGTTTCGTGGACGAGCGGTTGGCCGCCTACAGCTCCGACCTGCTTTACAGCGTTGAACTCCTGGGGGCGCCGCTGCTGCTCTATTGCCTGTTCGAGCACCGCAGCACGGTGGACCCGAACATGCCCTTCCGGCTGCTGGTTTACATGGTGCGCATCTGGGAACAATGGCTCAAGCAGGCGGAGCCTGGGCAAAAGCCGCCCTGCATCATTCCCATCGTCCTGCACCAAGGGGGCGAGGCATGGACGGTCTCGACCCATTTCCTGGACTGGCTGGAAGTGCCGGAGGAGTTGAAGGAGGAGGTCGGCCGGTTTCAGCCGGGTTTTGAGCATCTGTTAGTGGATTTGTCCCGGATGTCCTTTGAGGAGATGGGCCGGGAGTTGGTGGGGCGGGTGGCACTGAGCTTCATGAAGGCGGTGCGGGAAGGAGGGGTTGAGGCGTGGCTGGAGCGGTTTGAGAGCGCCCTTCAGGAATTGGCGAGGACGCCGGACAAAGCGGGGATTTTCCGGACGCTGATGCGGTATTGGTTTGCGGTGGATTCGACCGAGGCAAAGGGCCCCTCGACAGCCGAGCAGTTGCTGAATAGAATAGAGAATCAGCAAATAAGAGAAGGCGTTATGAGTATAGCAGAAGAATTACTGGAACGAGGCAGGCGGGAGGCCCGGCAGGAAGCCGAGCAGCGAGCCAAGAATATAGCAGAAGAATTACTGGAACGGGGCCGGCGGGAGGCTCGGCAGGAAGCCGAGCAGCGAGCCAAGAGTATAGCCGAGGAATTACTGGAACGGGGCCGGAAGGAAGGCCGGCAGGAAGCCGAGCAGCGAGCCAGGAAGGAAGGCGAACAGCGGGGGAGGTTGGAGGGACGGATTCAGCTCTGCCAGCAAGTGCTCGGCCTACCGCTGACTTCGACGGAGGATCTGGTTGCCAACAAAATCGCTGAGCTGGAGACGCTTCTGGCCGGGCTGGAGGAGAGTCTCAGACAGCGGATGCGCCGTTGAGACTCCTGCATCTGGAAGGCGGAAAAGCGGTTTGCCGTGGATGACACGGAGGCAAAGGGGCCCTCGACAGTGGAACGGGCGGTGATTAGGATAGAGAATCTGCGCGTGCGAGAACGCATGGCCCACGTGGCCATTCATCCGAGCCAGTTCCCCGAGAGGGTTCGACGCGACTTGCTGGCTTCTCTTCGCGCGCGCCGCATCGACCACAAGTTCCACTACGATACCTTCAGACAGGCCCAGAAATGGATCGCGCTGTACGAGGCCTATTCCCCCTCTCGAACTGAAGCGGATTGCGCGGCGGCCTACTCCGCGGCTTTCAACACCGTTGCGGCGGATGCCGGCCACCGCCCAATGCAAGTGGTCAGTCTTTGCTGTGGAGATGGAAGCAAAGACGCCCGCCTGCTCCAGGTCCTCTCAAAGAAACACAGCCGGCTGGATTACCTGCCCTGCGACGCCAGCCTTCCCATGGTCCTTACCGCATCGAGAGCCGCGCGCCGAATCCTCCCCGCCAATTCCTGCGCTCCCCTGGTCTGCGATGTGCGGCATGCGCCCGATTTGCGCGCCGCCCTCGACCAACTTTGCCCTGTGCCTCCTCCGCAGCGACTCGTGACTCTCTTCGGGACGTTTCACAATTATGAACCCGGCTTGATCGCCTCCCGCCTCAAAGCAATCCTCGCACCGGACGACAGGCTCCTGCTCAGCCTGAATCTGGCGCCCCAAGGCGATTATTCGTGCTCGCTCCGCTCCATCCTCCCGCAATATGACAACGCCATGACTTACGATTGGCTCTGCACCGTGCTCATGGACCTGGGGATCTCGGCTCGAGAGGGGCGGCCATTCGCGGCCATTGAAGACAGCCCATTCAAGAAGGGGTTAAAGCGTATCTCGCTTTATTTCCGGCTCTCGAAGGCGGGCTCGGTGCGAATTGGAGGACGAGAAATCTCCTTTCGCGCGAAGGAAACGATCCGCTTGTTTTTCTCCTATCGCTACACTCCCGAACTCGTGGATGGCCTGCTGCGCCGCCATGGACTGACGGTGACGCGCCAATGGATTTCCAGATCGGGCCAAGAAGGTCTGTTTCTCTGCCGCCCGCTCTAAACTGCACATACGCAGGCAGGGCGCACGGTCCTCTGCACGCTTCGATATGCAGAATGCTGCCAATTGCGCCGACGGCGGCGCGTGTCTGAAGGTCGCCCTATGGCTCAACGGGGATTTTTGGCTCGAAGAACGGGGCGTCGGGTGGCAGCGGCTTGAGCGTGTTCTGGAAGTCACCGACCCAGGCGCGACCGGTGGTCGTGTCGAGGATCATTGACGCGCTTAGGCGCGAGGATGGAAGCGGTCATGCACATCGCGCAATCGGCTGCGGGCAACGTGGGTATAGACCTCGGTCGTGCTGATACTGGCGTGTCCGAGCAATTCCTGGATGACGCGCAGATCGGCGCCGTTCTCCAGCAGGTGGGTAGCGAAGCTGTGCCGGAGCATGTGCGGAGTCACGTTGCGCTTGACGCCCGCCCTAAGGACTCGCTGCTTGATTCGAAGCCAGAGCGTCACGTGGGCAAACGCCGTGCCGCGCTTTGTCAGGAAGACGGCCGCTGGTGAACGGCGGGTAACCAGCGCCGGGCGTCCGGCATCCAGATAACGCTGAAGGGCCGCAACCGCTTTGCGTCCAACGGGAGCCACGCGCTCCTTGTTTCCTTTTCCGATAACAGTGATGAAGCCGGCGTCCAGGTGAAGTTGTTCCAACCGGAGACCGCGCAATTCGGCCAACCGCAGCCCGGAGGCATAAGCCAGTTCGAGAATTGCCTGGTCGCAAAGACTGGCGGGTGTCTCGGGAATTTCCGGCATGAGCAATTTGTCGATTTCGCCGCTGGTAAGGGCTTTGGGCAGCCGTTTCCACCGACGGGGCAGCGAAAGGTGCTCGGCAACATTTTCGGGCAGCAGCTCTTCGCTTTCGGCAAAGCGATAGAAGGCCCGCAAGGCCGCGATCTCAAGATAAACGCTCTCGCCGCTCAGGCGCCGCGGGGAATTCGGCGGTTCATTGTCCAAGCCCCTCTCACGCTCATGCTGGATAAACGCCATTAGATGGCGCAGTTGAACCGACTGCCAATCTGAAATCCCCTGTTCCGCGGCCCAGATAGCGAACCGGTTCAGCAAAGCCGAATAGGTCTTCTGAGTATGCTCGGCCTGTCCGCGTTCGTGACGGAGATGCTGCAGGAAGTCCTCGATCAACTCATGCACGGGGAAGAGTCGCAGGGACCCCAGGAGAATGACGCCGCTTCGATCTGGCAGTCCGCGCGGATTCGCCTGGCCACAATCGCTCTGACATTTTCTCCGATGCCACAATGGTTTGCGTTTTGGCATCAATTCCCAATTTGCAATTCTTCATTCTCAATTCTCCTCCACAGCCCTGATGCAGCCGCTACGAAGGTTGACCTGCGAACACCCCCCATCAGCCGGCCAGTGTCCGGCCCGTGAGCCGCTGATAGGCCTCCAGGTACTTCGCCTCCGTCTTGGTCACTATCTCGGGCGGCAGGGCCGGCGCGGGGGGCGTCTTGTCCCAATCCAGCGTTTCGAGGTAATCGCGGACCAACTGCTTGTCGAAACTGGGTTGGCTTCGTCCCGGCTGGAACTGGTCCGCGGGCCAGAACCGGGATGAATCGGGCGTGAGGGCTTCGTCGATGAGAATGAGCTGGCCGTCATAAAAACCGAATTCGAATTTGGTGTCGGCGATGATAATCCCGCGAGATCGGGCATATTCACGGGCGAAGCTGTAGAGCTTGAGGCTTGCCGCTCTAACGCGCGCCGCCGTCTCGGCGCCTACAATCTCGGAGGCTCGCTCGAACGAGATATTCTCGTCATGTCCGGATTCGGCTTTCGTGGCAGGTGTAAAAATGGGTTTGGGCAACTCGGAGGATTCCTTGAGTCCTGGCGGGAGCTTAATGCCGCACACGGTTTGGCTGGTGCGGTATTCTTTCCAGCCCGAGCCGGCAAGATAGCCGCGCACCACACATTCAATGGGCAGCGGTTTGGCTTTTCTGACGATCATGCTGCGGCGGCTGAGGTGGCCGGCATAAGGCTCGAGTTCTGCCGGGAGCGGATCTTCAGCGGACAGAACCAAATGATTCGGCTGAAAAGACTGCGTTTGGGCAAACCAGAAGTGGGAGATCTGCGTGAGGACCTCGCCTTTTCTGGGAATGCCGTTCGGCATGATGCAATCGAAGGCGGAGATCCGATCCGTCGCCACAATCAGCAGGCGGTCCCCCAAATCGAAGATCTCGCGCACCTTGCCGCTCTTCAGCTTCCGAATGCCGGGCAAGTCCAGTTGTAAGAGAGTGTCCTGTGCCATAGGGAAAGAATATGTAGGATCCTGGCACGCGCGCAACGGGAATCAGCCGTCGAGGTCATCGAAGGCGAGGACTTCAATGTCCGTTTGGCGGGCGAGCCAGGCGGCGACTTCGTGCAAGACGCCGATAAAAGGTTCATCGGGCCGGCCATCCCGGAAGTATTCCCACCAGTGCGTTACAAGAACCGTCAGTTGGCTCCGCTCGATGGCTGAGGTCACCTCAGCGAGCATCCCATTCAGCGGCCGCCGATAGGAGAGCAGGCAGCCGGGATGCGAGAGCAGCAAGGTATGTCCGATTTGCCAATGCGAGGCGTGCCGCAGCTTCTTGAGGGCGTAGGCGGGCCACCAGGAGGGCGGCAGGCGGCGCCGCTCATACCAGCCAGTCGAGAGGACCCGAAACCGGGCGGCGACTTCCATCAGGCTGGCACGGGAAAGTCTGTCGTAAGGGGCCACAAAGGTGTGCGGTTGGGGAAAGCCGGCCTCCATCAAAGCGGAGGTCCCTCGTTGAAGCCGATGGGCAATGTCTGCGCGATCCGCCGAATCGAACTCTAACGGTTCGTGGCGGCAGCCGTGTTGGACGATGTGGTAGCCAGCATTGGCTTTGAGATAGCTCAAAAGTTCGGGATTCGCTCGAATGGGCAGCGGAGAGCGGAGCGCCTGGCCCGCCTCCTCAGCGATGGGAGGCCGCGTCGCTCCGCGCGCGCCACCCTCCTCCAAATGGCACCTCGGCGGGCAGAGGACCGCCCGCCCCACCTGGAGCGGTTGGAGATAACCCTCAGGGCTGCCATCCGCCATCCGCGGGCCCTCCTTGTCCTGGCCGGGGCCTGCACGGACGGCCTCTATGGCCAGGCAATCAACCGCAAG
>JBJKSV010000802.1:0-3983 GCA_046703605.1 Limisphaerales bacterium | reverse complement strand
CGGCATCACTTAGACCATGCGGATGTTCTGTTTTCGGTTGGAGCGTCATCAGGTCAACGACATTGATGACCCGGATTTTGAGGTCGGGAAACTCTTCCCGGAGCATTTGCACAGCCGCCAGGGTCTCGAGGGTTGGTACGTCGCCCGCGCAGGCCATGACCACGTCCGGCTCGCTGCCCCTGTCGTTGCTGGCCCATTCCCAAATGCCCAGCCCGGCGGTGCAATGCTTGATGGCGGCGTCCATATCCAGCCATTGGAGTTCCGGTTGTTTGCCGCTGACGATGACGTTGACATAATTGCGGCTGCGCAGGCAATGGTCGGTCACTGAAAGGAGCGTGTTGACATCCGGCGGCAAATAAACGCGAATGATCTCCGCCTTTTTGTTGACGACATGATCGATGAAACCGGGGTCCTGGAGGCTGAAGCCGTTGTGGTCCTGACGCCAAACCAGCGAACTGAGCAGGTAATTCAAGGAGGCTATGGGGCGCCGCCAGGGGATGTAACGGGTGACTTTGAGCCACTTGGCATGCTGGTTGAACATCGAGTCGATGATGTGAATGAAGGCCTCGTAGCAGGAAAAGAAGCCGTGCCGGCCTGTCAGCAGGTATCCCTCCAGCCAGCCCTCGCACTGGTGTTCGCTAAGCATTTCCATCACCCGCCCGCCGGGCGAGACGTGATCGTCGGTCGGCAGGATTTCCGCGGTCGAGCACCGATCCGTAATGTCGAAGAGGGCGCTCCAGCGGTTTGAAGCGGTCTCGTCGGGGCTGAACACGCGGAAATTGTCCGGGTTGAGTTTCATCACGTCGCGGATGAAGGCCCCTTGCACCCGCGTGGCCTCTCCGACGACCGAGCCGGGCGCCGGCACCTTGAGGGCATAGTCCCGGAAATCGGGCATGCGCAGGTCGCTGAGCAGCAAGCCGCCGTTGGCGTGGGGGTTGGCCCCCATCCGCCGGTTGCCTTTTGGGGCGAGCTCGGCGAGTTCAGGCCGCAATTTGCCCTTTTCATCGAAGAGCTCGCCCGGCTTGTAGCTCTTCATCCAGTTTTCCAGGATGCGGATGTGCTCGGGCTTGTCCATCTCGCCCATAGGCACCTGGTGGGCGCGGAAGGTGCCTTCGACGGTTTTCCCATCGACTTTCTTCGGCCCCGTCCAACCTTTGGGGGTGCGCAGAATGATCATTGGCCAGTGAGGCCGCGTCTTGAATCCGTTCGCGCGCGCATCGGCCTGGATCGATTTTATCTCGCCCATCACTGTATCGAGCGTGCCGGCAAGGAGTTGGTGAACTTCTTCCGGCTCATCACCCTCGACAAAGAACGGCTTGTAGCCATAGCCGCGGAAGAGCCATTCCAGCTCGTCGTGCGGCAGCCGTCCCAGCACGGTCGGGCCGGCAATCTTGTAACCATTGAGATGCAGGATCGGCAATACCGCGCCGTCTCGCGCCGGGTTGAGGAATTTATTGGAGTGCCAGCTCGTGGCCATGGGGCCGGTCTCCGCCTCGCCATCACCGACGACACAGACCGCCAGCAGATCGGGATTGTCGAACACGGCGCCGTAGGCGTGAGACAAGGCGTAGCCCAACTCGCCCCCTTCATGAATGGAGCCGGGGGTTTCGGGCGCGACGTGACTCGGAATGCCGCCGGGGAATGAGAACTGTGTGAAGAGCCGTTTCATTCCATCCTCGTCGGCGGATATGTTCGGGTAGATCTCGCTGTAGGTCCCTTCGAGATAGGTGTTGGCCACCAGGCCGGGACCGCCATGGCCTGGGCCGGTGATGAAGATGGCGTTCAAGTCCTGCTCCTTGATGAGCCGGTTCAAGTGAACATAAATGAGATTTAACCCCGGCGTCGTGCCCCAGTGCCCAAGGAGGCGTGGCTTGATGTGCTCGCGCTTGAGGGGCCTCTTAAGCAGCGGGTTGTCGTAGAGGTAGATCTGGCCTACGGACAAGTAGTTCGCCGCGCGCCAGTAGGCGTCCATCTTCCGCAGCAATTCGGGTGATAAAGGTCGCATCGATACTTCAATCTCGGTTGATTTCATAGGTCTGTTTTTGCGCACACGGCCCGGTGACCCTCGGCAGGGGGCTTCACAGCTATAGAAACAAGCTCGGTCTTACCCATAGAGAGAGACTATTCCTCAGGCTTCGCCTTGGCAAGGGACCGCGCCAAGGAGCACATCTCACCCGTATTTCACCTCCTCACAGCGCATTGTCAGGTTCAAGGACTCTGTCCAGGGCGACAGAGTTTTTCGCGGATGGACTTCACAGAAGCCAACGAAGGCAACAACGGGTCTGCGTTATCTTCGCGTCCTTCTGTTGAGAAGTGCGATTCATCTGAAACCAGCCTTTGCCATGCTCGCGCGATTGTTTTATATTATGCGCACTGTGAGTCATAGGCTTAGCCAGACCAGGGCGCGGCAGGGCGCCTGGAGAGAATCTGTGGGCAGGTTATGAAGGTGATTCAACCCAACTGCCGGGTCCAGTTCCAGGCGCAGGACATTGACTTCATTCTCCAGGTGCTCGGACCCCGGATTGGCAGCGCCGAATGCCTGGTGAAGCTGTTGGCTGACGAAGAGTGCCGCGACCTTATCCTGGATGACGAAGCCCTTCTCCACGCCCTGCTGGAGCGGGGTGGCTGCCTAAAAGTCTCAACTCGCTTCTATTTCTATGTGCTGGTTCGGCATGCATTTCATCGCGCCGGCGTGCGGGACCGCACGGTGGCCGATTATGAGGCGGAGGTGCTTTCCGACTTCGCGCGCGCGGAGCGGGCCCGTTGCGTAATTCCAGGCACGGCCAGCTCCCTCGACTACTTTTTCGAGATGCTGGCAGCCCTCAAAGATGCCGACGACCGGACGGCCTTCTCCATCCGCGTCCATATAGGCAACTACTCGCTCTTTCTCTCCGGGGTTTTTCCGGAGCGAATCCGGTTTCGAGCCGAGGCGCGTGGTTTTCCCGGCCTGAGCTATTATGAGGGGCTGGGCCGAACGCACTACCGCATGGCAAGCGACCATCGCCTGGCGCAGCGTTATGAATTGGCCTCCGTCCTCAACACTTTGGCCGAACGGTTCGAGACCACCCGTCTGGCCCTCAACGACATTTCCGAGCGCCTGTTCGTGATTGGCGACGCGAATCTCTCGCTGGACTCCCTGGCCGGCTCCAAGCCAGGAGGAACGGCTTAACAAAAGGCTCTGTCGGGCGCCCATTTCAGCCTCTTCTCTCACCCTGCATTGACGAAGGGCCGCAACGATTCTATGTTGGTGCTGTCGATCCGTTAGAGCTCAGTTCAAAAGCATTGGCTCGCGAGCGGAATTTGAGATCTCAGATTTCAAATCTCAGAAGGCGGACCGTTGTTGGTTTAGCGTGAGAACCGAGGTCTAAAAAGTGCAAGCACCTAACTCCTATGAACACGATTGTGCCTCTTATCAGTTCCGGCGTTGCCGGCCCGCTTGGTGTAATTCACCTGCCGCGGCTCTGGCTCAAGCTCTCGCTCGAATCCGCCGGCAAATTGGCCCCGGGTTATCCTGGCGCCGGAACGGGCTTCGATCAGATGGTCATTGACGGATTGGGGCTGAACCGCGATGCGGTTATAAACTTCATCAAGCAGAACCGGCCCACTTATCCGCAGTTTGAGGCCTGGGTTAAAAAGACGGGAACAAAACTGGACCGCGCCTCTATCGACAAACTCAATGCGGCCATTCGCGGATACAATCACCAGGACGCCACCCGCAAGTCCATTCTGGAAGCGAACGGGTTAGCGGACGATGCCAGCGCGCCCAAGGATGCCATCAATTTGAACAACCTGGACGACTGGAAAGAGTTCTACGATGCCGTTCTGAAGTAGGCGCCCCGCTCGTTCTCAAAAGCTGTCAGTCGTTGTAGGCGCTCTCGCCGTGTTGACTGAGGTCGAGGCCCATGGTCTCTTCTTCCTCGGTGACCCGCAGGCCAACCAACAGATCGACCAGTTTCATCAGGATGTAGGTCCCCACGGCGGCG
>JBJKSV010000801.1:0-7866 GCA_046703605.1 Limisphaerales bacterium | reverse complement strand
AATTCCGCATCGGTAATCAGCACATCGACGCCGGCGTCATCCAGGATATAACTGACTTCTTCAGCCTTCAGAAAACTGTTGATGGGCACTGCCACCCCGCCTGCATCGAGGATGCCAAAGAAGGCGGGCACAAATTCAGGGCAGTTCCTGAGCCAGATGCCGACCCGGCCGCCCGGCTGGACGCCATACTCGCGG
The DNA here is from genome assembly GCA_046703605.1 of Limisphaerales bacterium. GTDB lineage: Bacteria > Verrucomicrobiota > Verrucomicrobiia > Limisphaerales > UBA8199 > JAJYHY01. The sequence goes on along the minus strand of JBJKSV010000801.1, from coordinate 7,671 downwards.
CGAAGCGTGGCCGCCACCGAGAGTGACATCGTCCCAAGCTCAGCGTAGGAATACTCGCGCTCTCCCCAATAGAGGGCGGTCTTACCCGGGTGCTGACGGGCGGAGCGCGCAAAGGCAGTTGCCAGGTTCATCACTGACAATGGTAATGAAAAGAAGGCCCGCCGGGCAAGTTCCGTTCAAGCTGCCAAGCCGCCGCAGCCGTCCTCACCATGGCCCTGGCACAACCACGAATTGACACCAATGAACACCAATCAGGCCGCAATTCGTGTTTGTTGGTTTCCCTTCGTGGTTGGAGGACCACAAAATGAGAATTCCTGAAGCCGCCGATAACAGAATAATCGCCATTTGTCTGCCGGGCTCTTGAGGGCGTCACGCCCTTTTTGCAGGTTGCGGCGCCAGCGGGTGGCTTCATCTTTGGCCTAGCCGGCTCCGGCCAGCGCCTCGGCCAGGGCCGCCCCGGTGCAAACCTTTTTACTGTTTGGCGCCGGGCAGGCGACCGGCGAGCCGTTCTTGAGCAGGACAAAGGTGCTTTCTGCTTTCATGCCGTCGCAGCCCGGCTATATTCCCGGCGTGGTTGATACAGAAGAAAAGCTCGCTGCCTATCTCCCCCACGTCCGGCAAGCCAAATGGGTCGCCGTGGATACGGAAGCCGACAGCCTGCATGCCTACCCTGAGAAAGTCTGCCTGATCCAAATCGGCACCGTTGCGGGCGACCGGCTCATCGACCCGCTTTCACCCATTAGTCTGAGCCCGCTGCTGGACGCGCTTTCCGGTCATGAACTCATCATGCACGGGGCGGATTACGACCTGCGGTTGCTCCGGAAACACCATGATTTCGTGCCGAAGGCCATTTTTGACACCATGCTGGCGGCGCGTTTGCTGGGCGAGAGGCATTTCAGTCTCAGCGACCTGGTGTTGCGGCATATCGGGGTGAAGCTGGAAAAAGGGTCGCAGAAGGCCAACTGGGCGCTGCGTCCTTTGACGGAACGGATGGAGCGCTACGCCCGGCACGATACCCACTACCTCAAACCCTTGGCGGACCGACTCCGCTCCGAACTCAAGGCGCGGGGGCGGCTGGCTTGGCATCGGGAGGCCTGCGCAAAGGTCATCGCTGATTCGTCCCACCCTCGTGCTGCGGACATGGGCTCGGTCTGGCGGGTCAAGGGGAGCCATCTTCTTGGGCGGCCGGCCTTGGCCGTGCTTCGAGAGCTGTGGCAATGGCGGGAAACCGAGGCGATTGCCGCCAACCGTCCGCCGTTCTTTATCATGAGCCACCCGACCTTGGTCGAAGTGGCTGCCGCCGCGTCAACCGCGCGCCCTATTGACCCGTTCCTTCCCCGCCACATCTCGGAACGGCGACGAGGCGCGTTGATGAAGGCAATTGCGCGCGGTCTCCATGTGCGCCCGGAACAGCATCCGCCCATCCTCAGAACGATTGGACGGCGCCCCAGCGAAGAGGAGAAGCGCCGCTATCACGAACTCAAAAAGCGCCGGGACGCCCGCGCGCTCGAACTGGACCTGGACCCCACTCTCATCGCCAGCCGCGCCACCCTCTCGGATCTGGCGCGTGATTGGGAGAAGCACTCCGCCCAGCTCATGGTTTGGCAGCGGCATCTACTCGCCGGCTGAGGGGGCGGCAAAACCGGGTCACCTTTGGTCCGAATGTTTCACACGGCAATAGGGCGCGCAGTCCTCTGGGCGCCCTATCTCGGGCTGATCATGATGTAGCGCAGCAAGTCGGCCATAGCTTGGGTGGAGAGGCCCTGCTCCAGGCCCACCGGCATAAGCGACCATTGCTCGGCGGTGACAGACTCGATGTCGCCGCGCGGCAGGACGATGTCCACGCCCTCGGGTTGGCGCAACGTGATCGTGATCGGGTCCTCGTGGGCAATAATCCCCGCAAACCGCTCGCCATCCGCGCTTTGAATCACGCTCGTCGTGTAGCGAGGTTGAGGGCGCAGGTTCGGCTCCAATATGGCCTTAAGGATGTAGTCCTCGCCATTGATCTTGGCCCCGGCAAGGTCGGGGCCAAACCATGTGCCCTGGCCCCCCAACTCATGGCAGGCAGCGCACCGGGCCATAAAGACCTGCCGTCCCGGAGCGGCCCTTGCGGGCAGCCTTTCGGCGGGGAGGAACCGGGCGACAACCGCCGGGCGCTGCAGGACCGTTGGGCCCAGAACCCGGAGCGAACGTCTAGCGAGGTCGGGGTCGGGAAAGGTGCGCAGAAGGTTCTCTTGAATTGAGGACAGATCGGAGGGCCTGATCTTGCCGGATTCAAGGGCTTTGACCACCGCGGAAGTTCGATCGCTATGGAACAACAAAGCCGTCACGGCCGCGGTGCGCAAGGCTGGGCTCAAGACCGGCCACTGCTGGATAATATCGGGGGCGACCCGTGGATCGTTATACCTTCCAATATTGGCCATCGCCGCGAGCTGTACGGAGAGAGGTTCGCCTCGATTGAACAGCGGCAGAAGCCATGCGTGAACGTCGTTATAGGTATAGCTACTGACGCCGAGCAGGCCCAGGGCGGTGATGCGCAACGGTGGCGCCAGCGAATCATCCGGCGCGGCGGTCAGCGCCTGCGCGTAGATGGGGTCCAACAACTTCTGTGTGTCCACCAACGCCAGAGAGCTTCTTGTCCGGTGCAATCCCTCGCCAAGCGCTCCGAGTAAAGCGAACTTCGCGATTGGCTCGAGCTTGGCGCGCGCCAGGAAAGCCAGCGCCTGCGAAACCTCATCCAGGCGCCCGGATGTGCCAATCATCGTTGCCAGCTTCTTGAGAAACTCCTGCCCTGGCTCACTCCTCAGGAACAGTGGCATGACGGTCAGTTCCTGGAGTTCATTCGCGGCGCCGGTGGCCAGTGAGCTGAGCGCCGCCGCGCGGACCCAAGGGTCGGCGACGTCTCGTGTGAGGATTTGAGCCAAGACCAGGGCCTTGCCGCGATTCTGGAATTCGCCAAGGGACCAAGCCAGTTGAAGCCGGACGGAGGGTGAGGAGTCCACGACCGCCTTGCGGATTTGTGTCCAGAGCATTCTGGAAACCGGGCTGGCCGCGGCGAGGCTTTCCGAGAGAATAAGGCCCTGCCGGCGCACTTCGGGGCTGGGATCGTTGAGGGCCTTGAAGATTTCGGCTTCGTCGAGGGTGCCGATGGCCTCGAGAGCGTGCAAGGCTTCCAGCCGAGCCAGCGGAAGCTGGGAACGGTTGAGCATGTTGGTCAGAGGCCACGCGGCGCGGACAGGCTGGCGCTCGTAGAGGAGCCGGGCCGCAGTCTGACGCCGCCAGCCGTTGGGGCTGGCCAGGTCCAACACCAAGCCGTAGTTTGTGGCCTTGTTGAGACGAACGGGCTTGGGAGGAACAAAGCTAACAGGGGCAATGCGATAAATGTGACCGCCTTGCCCGTTGCCACAGTCGGCGACATAAAGGGCGCCATCGGGTCCATTAATGATCTGAACCGGTCGAAACGAGGTGTCGCCCGACAGGAGGAACTCGGTGTCCCGTTCGTTTGGGGCGCGGCTGGCGCGTGGCTCGGGGCCTTGCTCGTTCAATAGCGCGCGGTGGATAAGATGGTCCGCGGGATCGGCGATAAAGACGTTGCCGAGGTATTGTCGTGGAAACACATTCCCTCGATAAATGGTGCATCCTTGGGCCGTTGTCAGCCAGGTGGCGCTCACCTCGTTGCTGGCGCCTGCCGGTTCAGAAGCGCGGGCATTGGAGACCCTCAGCTTGTGCCCTGGAGCGGCTCCGGCCGGCAGGAGACGGAAGACAGTCGTGGCGGGCGGGGCCGCGTCAATAAGCTCGCGTGGAGGGGGCGCGAAAGGGTTGCGCTCGAAGTAGCGGAGGGCATACATGGGGAATCGGAGTGGGCGGGTGAAATCGGACAGGAATTCACGTCCCGCAATGTCAAAACAAAGGCCGGAGAGACCCGGACCAGTCTCGGGCGCAATTGCCAGCGTGCGAGGGTCGAAAGAGAAGCCCTGTCCATTGATGGAGATGACGCCGGTGTTTTCAGCCCCGGAGGTCTTTATCAGACCGCCAAGGCCGCCGGTTGCGCCATGAATGCGGTGGTCGGGACCCCACTTGAAGTTGTTCAGCAACCCGTTGGGGTTGTCCGCATCGTCCGAGCCCTCAAAACCGGTAAACACCACCTTCTGATCGTTTGCCTTGCCATCACCCGTGGTATCCTTGAGATAAAGAATGCTGGAGGCCGCTCCCACAAAGAGACCGCCATTGTAACAGGCCAACGCGGAAGGCGAATCTAGCCCGTCAGCATAAAGGGTGCTGCGAGTGAAGTGGCCTTGGCCTTTCTCATCTTCCAGAAGGACGATTCGTCCGGGGCGCCGGGAGTGACTCGGCCCGCCGGTGTAGCCGGGTATCTCGGCGACGAAAAGGCGTCCCGCGGCGTCAAAGGCCATTGCCACGGGACAATCCACTAGCGGTTCGGATGCGACGGTGTCCAACCGAAAACCTTTTTCGATGCGGAAGCCGGGCGGAACGGTATTGCTCAAAGCGGGGGCGGGCTTTCGAGGACGGGGCAGCGTCCGAGGCGGTTCAGCGGCCCTGATCGAGATTTCTGAGACAAACCAGCCAATTACCAAGAGGATCAGCGCACAGGGAACTGTCCCTCCACTCATCGGGCAATGCCTTGTCAAGGGAATGCCCAAGGGGCGTTGGACCCAATCCACAGCCGGCCGCCGACCCTCAGCCCAACGAAAGTCATTCATGTCCAGACCATCGTTGAATCATGACCAACAGGAAAGCCGGAAAATGAAGATGAGGCAAGGACCACGAAATACGCAGGACCAAGAAATACGCGAGATACGCGAACAGGGAGCGCAGCAGAGCCAAATATAGAACCACTCCCATGCGCGGGTCCGCGGCAGAAGGACTTCTTTCGGCGAAGTCCGGGGTTCTTCATCTTTTTGGTTTCGTGGGGGAGGTTTCTGCGGCATTGTTTGAGTATGGGAAAACGACGCGAGGCGCGCGAACGCGCCGTCCAGTTTCTATTCCAGTATGACTTCAACGCCCCGGAGGACTTGTCGAGGGCGCTGGAGGAGTTTTGGGAGTCGCAGCGAGCCGCCGCTATCGCTCAAGAGAAGGGAACCGCCACGTGGGGGCAGAGAGTCGAACTGCCTCCGCCGACGGCTGAGGAGGCGGGGGTGCGGCTTTTTGCGGATCCTCTGATACGTGGCGCGCTGGAATTCCGGGACCAAGCCGACGAACTGATAAAAAGACATGCCAGGAATTGGGAGTTGCACCGCATTGCCGCGGTGGATCGGAACATCCTGCGGCTGGCGATCTATGAGATGCTGCACCGGGAGGACATTCCACCGGTGGTCAGCATCAACGAGGCGGTCGATATCGCCAAGAAATTTTCCACCCAGGACAGCGGCAAGTTCGTCAATGGGATTCTGGACAAGGTCAAAGGCGAGCTGATGCGCCCGGCGCGGGTGGTGAGGTGAAATCCGTCCTATGAGCATGGTTGCCGACCTTCATCTACATACAAGGTTCTCGGACGGGACTTTTTCGCCTGAAGAGGTCGTGGAGTTGGCGCGGTTGCGAGGGCTGGCAGCGCTGGCGCTCACCGATCATGACACGGTCGAAGGTTGCGCGCGGGCCGCCGCCGCGTGTGAGGCGGCGGGCATTGAGTTCGTTTCCGGGACAGAGTTGACGGCGGAGCATGAAGGGGAAGAGATCCACATCCTGGGGTATTTCATGGACACTGATAGCCCGGACTTGCTCGCTGAGATGGCGAAATTCCAGTCCGTGCGGCAGGATCGCATTCGCTCCATAGTGCGCAGACTCAATCAAATGCATGTGCCCCTTAGGCCGGAGGCGGTGTTCAACCTGGCGAATTGCCGGGCGCCAGGCCGCCCGCATGTGGCTCGAGCCCTGGTGCAAGCGGGGCATTGCTCGAGTTTGGACGAGGCTTTCGAGCGTTTCTTGAAGCGCAACCGGCCCGCTTGGGTCCCCAAGTTCAAGATGTCCGCCACCGATGCCATTGCTCTTCTCCACCGTGCTGGAGGCGCGGCGGTAATGGCCCACCCGGGCTTGACCCGAGCGGACGAGGCGATTCCAAGCCTGGCGGAGGCCGGGTTGGACGGACTGGAGTGTTTCCACACCAAACATTCGACGGCTACGATCGAGCATTACCTCGAATTGGCGGACCGCTACCATCTCCTGGTGACGGGCGGCTCCGATTGCCATGGCCTGAACAAGGGCAAGCCGCTTATCGGCACCGTCAGACTTCCTTACAGGCATGTCGCCGCGCTCAAGGCGCATGTGGCGAAGCGGCGGTCGGCACCCGCCCCCTGCCCGGTTTCCCGACCCATTGGGCATTGAGGATTAGGCATTGGGTATTTAAAATTGCCAATGAATAATGGTAAATGTCCAATGCCAAATGAGAAATCCCACTGCCCCCGGCACTAGGGCCGCGGGTGCGGATGACTTCACTCTTTTTGCGCACCCGGCGAAGCTTGACTTGTCCGCAACCTGTATTGAAATTCAAACACTGTAGCAGCCACTGCCCTAATCTCACATGCCTCTATTTGCTAAATTCAAAGCCGGTCTTCTCAAAACCCACGCCCGGCTGACGCACGAAGTCAAGCGCATCGTCTCCCGCTCGCCCAAGCTTGAGGGGGAAGCGCTGGAGGAACTGGAGAGCGCGTTGCTGGGGGCGGACCTGGGCATGGAGATGACCGAACAGATCATTTCGGCGGTCCGGAGCGCTTATGAAACGCAGGGGCAAAACGGGAAGGACATCGCCGCCATCGCCGCCGCCGAGATCGAGCGCAGCCTCGCGACCCGCGAGCGGGGATTGCGCCACGCCCCAGCCGGCCTGACCGTTGTTTCCCTTGTTGGCGTGAATGGGACGGGCAAGACCACCACAGCGGCAAAGCTGGCGCACCTGGTCCAGTCGGGCGGCCAAACGGCGCTCTTGGCGGCGTGTGACACGTTCCGGGCTGCCGCCATCGAGCAGATTAAGCTCTGGGGCCAACGTCTCAACGTGGAAGTTGTCGCGGGGGCCTACGGGGCGGACGCGGCGGCGGTGGCGCATGACGCAGTGGTGGCGGGTCAGGCGCGCGCCACGGATTACCTGTTTGTCGATACCGCCGGGCGATTGCACACCAAGCACAACCTGATGCAGGAACTGCGAAAGGTGCATCGCGTCATGGACAAGCAGTTGAGCGGCGCGCCTCATGAGGTACTGCTGGTGCTCGATGCCACGACCGGGCTCAACGCCCTGAACCAGGCGCGCGAGTTCAACAAGGCGGCCCCTCTGACAGGCCTGGTTGTGACCAAGCTCGACGGTACCAGCAAGGGCGGGATGGTTGTCGCGATTCAGAAGGAGTTGGGGATTCCGGTGAAATTCGTCGGTCTGGGCGAGCAGCCTGAGGACTTGCAGCCATTTGATGCCAAGCAGTACGCCGAGGCCCTGTTCGGAGAATGACCCCGAGCGATGACCAGCGTTACATGCGGCTGGCCCTGCGCCTGGCCCGGCGTGGTTACGGCGCTACCTCGCCCAACCCGATGGTCGGCGCGCTCCTGGTCAAGCGGGGGCGCATTATCGGACGCGGCTGGCATCACCGCGCAGGAGAGCCACATGCGGAGGTCGAGGCCATCGGCGACGCCCGAAGGCGGGGTTACCAGGTCAACGGAGCGACACTCTACGTG
>JBJKSV010000800.1:0-3594 GCA_046703605.1 Limisphaerales bacterium | reverse complement strand
CTCCTGCTCTACGGCGCGCACCTGATCAAGAACGGCGCGCTGAGCTTGGTAAACTCGCTCATCGATGCCGGCTGGCTGACCCATGCCGCAACCAACGGCGCCGGGAGCATCCACGATTGGGAACTCTCCTTCCTGGGGCGGACCGAGGAAAGCGTACGCAAGAATGTCGCGACCGGCTCCTTCGGAACATGGGAGGATACCGGGCGCAACTTCCATTTGGCGCACTTGGCGGGCGCATTGAGAGAGGAGGGATATGGCCGAAGTCTTGGGCGTTTCATTTCTGAAGAGGGAGTGACGCTGCCAAGCGTTGATTCCCTGGCCACAGCCCTGCGTGACGAACCGTCTCATCCCCTCTCTCCGGCGCGAGCCGAATTGCTGCAAGCCATGCTCAAGCACCGGCTGCCGGCCGGACGCCTCGAAGTCAAACATCCCTGGAACAAGACGTCCATTCTAGCACAATCATTCCGGCACAACCTGCCGTTCACCGTCCATCCTGGCATTGGATACGATATTATTTCCAATCACCCCATGTTTAATGGCGCGGCCATCGGACGCGCGGCGGCCATCGACTTCCGGCTCATCGGGCGCTCCGTAGAGGGATTGGACGGCGGGGTGGTGCTCTCCGTTGGCTCAGCCATCATGGCACCACAGGTGTTTGAAAAGAGCCTGAGCTGCGTGAATAACCTGCGTCTTCAGGCCGGGCGGCCTGTTGTTCGGGACCACACGATCTATGTGGTGGACATCCAGGATGGCGGCAAGTGGGATTGGTCTCGGGGCGAACCGCCCAAGGACAACCCCGCCTATTACCTGAGGTTTTGCAAGAGCTTCTCCCGCATGGGCGGCACAATGCGATACGTGCAGTACGACAATGTTGCCTTTTTGCAGCATCTCTCCGCCGCACTTCAGCGGACCGCCGGTTCCACGCGGGCGCTGGAAACGGTGGCCGGCTGAGAACACCGAAAGGGGAACACGATGGACCAGGAGCGTTTGGGAACGATTACGGAGCGTTACAGTAGCCTGAGCGTTGACATTTTTGGGGATTTCTGCCTCGACCGATACCTGGAAATTGACCCGGCCAAGGCGGAGACCTCCATCGAAACCAATCTGCCGGTTCACAATGTCGTCAATGTGCGCGCTCAACCCGGCGGGGCGGGCACTATCCTCAATAACCTGGCCGCCCTGGGCGTTGGGGCGATCTACCCGCTTGGCTTTGCGGGCGAGGACGGCGAAGGATTCGAATTATGGCGCGCCCTGGAGCAGCGGCCGGGGGCGCGCCTAAGCCATTTTGTCAAGACCGTGCAGCGGCGGACCTTCACCTATTGCAAGCCGCTGATTATCGCGCCACACCAACCGCCTCGGGAGCTCAACCGCCTCGATTCCAAGAACTGGACCCCGACTCCATCACTGCTGCAGGGTTTGCTGATCAACCGGCTTCGGGAGGCCGCGGAGTTCGCCGATGCGGTCATCGTGCTCGACCAGGTGGATGTTCCTGAAACCGGTGTGGTCACCCGGAAGGCACTTGCCGCCCTGGCGGAACTCTCCAAGAGCAGGCCCGAGTTGCCGATCCTTGCCGACAGCCGCCGGGGGTTGCGCGGGTTCCCATCGGTCATTTTCAAAATGAACGCCTCCGAATTGGCCGTGTTGTCCGGCACTACTGCTCCCATGGACCTGGATGAAATTCGGACCGCAGCGGCGGCCTTGGCGGCGACCAATGGGCGGAGCGTTTTTGTGACGTTATCCGAAAATGGCATCCTGGGAGCCACCCGCACGGGGCATATCGAGGCTGTTCCCGCCCTGCCGCTACGCGGGGAAATCGACATCGTGGGGGCCGGCGACGCGGTTACGGCGAACCTGGCGGCGGCGCTGGCTGGCGGGGCCTCGATACGCGAGGCCCTGGAGATGGCGAATGCTGCCGCGTCGGTGGTGGTTCACAAGCTGGGCACGACCGGCACAGCCTCGGTGGCGGTAATCCGTTCTTTGCTCGTCCAGTAAAAGCAGTTTCCTGTGGGCTAAAGGGCTGCTAGAATAACAGGAGATGAAGTCCAAAGCCAACGGCTGGCCATTTGCAATAGGGGTTCTGGTCATAGCAGGAGTGTTGTTCTTGCCTATGCCCAGGGCAGGCGTGTTTTTGCGCATGCCCCAGACACTGGATCCGCAGACCCTGGCGCCAGTCCTCGCCTGGTTTCTGGCGGCGGCGGGGTTTTGGGGCTTCAAGGCTCGTTTCTGGCCTAATGATCGCAGGGAGCGCCGTCGGTTCAGAAACTGCGTTTTGCTGCTGGTGCTTCAGGCTATCCTGTTGCGGAGCGTATTTGAAGCGGCCAATGCCTATCATGCGCTGATTCCAGGGTGGCTGCCAACCCAGGCCTGGATTTGGTTGCCCTGGTTCCTGATTCCCGCCCTGACGGGAATGCTCCTCGGCGGCCGTTACGGCCTTCTCCTCTGCCTGACTGGCGCCTTGATGCTCTACTTGGTCGCCGACCCGGGTCCATGGCCGCTGGTTGGTTGCCTGACGTCGCCACTGGTGGGCGTACTCTTTATGCGGCGCTCCCTGACGAGAATGCGGGTGCTCCGGGCGGGAACCGGGGCGGGAGCGGTGCTGGGTATTGTCGCTGCTTCCTACTATAGCTTCGCGCAAGCGCCCACCGCTGCAACCTCGGCGGCGGGTCTCGTTCCCTGGGCTCTGAGTCTGCTTTGCGCGTTCCTGGTCCTGGCGGTACTGCCGGTGCTGGAGTGGACGTTGGGTGAGTTGTCGGACGTGACCCTAATCGAGTATGGCACCGATCATCGCTTGCTCGATCAACTTCGTACCAGCGCCCCCGGCACTTGGTGCCACAGCCTCAATGTGGCTGACTTGGCCGAGAAGGCCGCCGCGCAGGTCGGCGCGCGAGCGCTTTTCTGCAAGACGTCGGCGCTATATCACGATATTGGGAAGCTCAAGGACCCGGGGCTGTTTGCCGAGAACAATGACGGGCCCTCGCCACATGAGGCACTCGAGCCGCAAGTCAGTGCCCAAAAGATTATCGAACACGTCTCCTACGGGATCGAATTGGCGCGGCGGCACCGGCTGCCTAAGGCCTTCCGGGAGATCATTGTCGAACATCACGGCGGGTCGGTGGTGCGCTTCTTTTACGCGAAGGCCTGCCAGCCTCTGCCCGACGGCACCAAGCCCCGGGTCAATCGCGCCTTGTTCTGCTACCCGGGACCGCCTCCTTCGAGCAAGGAATCGGGGATCATTGCCTTGGCGGATTGCGTTGAAGCCGCGAGCAGATCGGTTTCCTCAAGGTCCGAATCGGACCTGCGCGCCTTCGTCCGCAAGCTCGTTGCCGACCGGATTTCGGAAGGCGAGTTGGCGGAGTGTCCGTTGACGCTGGCCGACTTGGCGAAGATCGAGGCCGCCTTTGTGGAGTGGCTCAAGGGGCGCAATCACTTTCGTCCAGCTTACCCCGGCACCGTAACCCAAGCCGCGCCAGTCCATCTGGCCACTACCGAAAGCGAGCACGCCAGGCAGCCGGCATGAGTTCCGGGCGCCACACCGCGTCAGATCGCCGCTGAGCTACGGCCCCGCCCGAGTTCCAAACCCGGTCGAGCCGGTTT
>JBJKSV010000799.1:0-4670 GCA_046703605.1 Limisphaerales bacterium | reverse complement strand
GCATAGGAGCTAGCGAGGCTTCGCCTCAGACCCCCAAGGGGTCGCCTTCAAACTGAATTCCTTTGTCAGTCTCATTTGTGGACATCGGTGCGCGAGATGTGGCTCAGGCGGGTCGGACAAAGGAATGGGGGCAAAGGAATTGTCGTGAAGGCGTCGAGCCTGGCGCCCAAGACCCAGAATTTTTTGGGCAGACAATAACGCTGTTTAAGCCATATTGGCGGCATGTTTATCGTGATGGTAACACCAGAATGCGCGCCTGCGGCCAAAGTCGGGGGCTTGGCGGACGTCGTTCATGGTTTGTCTAAGGAGTTGGCGCTCCGGGGCAACGCGGTCGAGATCATCATGCCGAAGTACGACTGCATGCGCTATGATCGGATCTGGGGGCTGACCAAGTCTTACGCCGACCTCTGGGTGCCGTTCTACGGCCAGTGGGTCCATTGCGATGTCTATTTTGGATGGATGGATGGGCTGAAATGTTTCTTCATCGAGCCGCACTTGGAGCGCAACTTCTTCAACCGCGGCGTCTTTTACGGCCACCAGGACGACGCGGAGCGGTTCGCCTTTTTCTGCCGGGCGGCGATGGAGTTCATGTTCAAGACCAACAAGCAGCCGGAGATCATTCATTGCCACGATTGGCAGACGGCGTTGGTACCCGTGCTGCTCTACGAGATGTACCAGCACCTCGGCATGGGGCATCCGCGGGTCTGCTTCACTTTGCACAATGTGGGACACCAGGGAATCACCGGAGGGCATGTGCTGCGCGAAGCCGGGTTGAATCCCGCCGCGCTTATGACCTACGACCGGCTCCTGGATGATTACCGGCGGGGCGCCATCAACTTAATGAAAGGCGGAATTGTCTATTCGAATTTTGTGACCACGGTTTCCCCGCGCTATGCACACGAGATCCGCCACACCTCTCTTGGGATGGGAATGCAACGGATTCTGGGGGTGCATTCCCAGAAACTGGGCGGCGTGCTCAATGGCATTGATTACGGAGTCTGGAATCCCGAGATAGACAGCCATATTGCCAAGCGCTATGGGATTGCGACCTTGCAGGACAAATATGCGAACAAGGAGGCCCTGAGGCAGCGTCTCTGGTTGCGGGGCGGAATGAAGCCGATCGTATCGTTTGTGGGGCGGTTAGACCCGCAGAAGGGAGTGGACCTGATTCTCCATACAGTGCCCTACTGCCTGGAGAGGGGCTGCCAGTTTGTCCTGCTCGGTTCCAGCCTGCACGGCCATATCAACAGCGCGTTTTGGAATTTGAAGCGGCGCTTTAACGACCATCCCGACTGCCACCTGGAAATCGGCTACAACGAAGAGCTCGCGCATCTCATCTACGCCGGCTCAGACATGATCCTGGTTCCCAGCGAGTACGAACCGTGCGGCCTGACACAGATTATTGGCTTGAAGTACGGCACCGTGCCCGTCGTGCGGAACACTGGCGGGCTGGCCGACACGGTTTTTGATGCCAACTACGCCCACAAGCCCTATCACGAGCGCAATGGTTACGTCTTCAACGACTACAACCTGCAAGGGCTGGAGTCCGCGCTCGAACGAGCTATCGGGATGTGGAACATTTATCCTCAGCATTTCCGCGAGTTGATGGTCAACGGCATGCGGTGCGACTATTCCTGGAATCATCCCGGCCAGGATTACCTGAACATCTACAACTACATCAAGGCCCCCTAATCCAACAGCCACCCCCCTTGGAGCCGAGTCACTCATGCCACGAACAGAACAGCAACGGTCTGCAGGCAGGGCGCGCAGTCCCCTGCGCGCCGCCGGCCCCGACCGTCGGCAGCATCCTGCGGTGTTGCGACGTGCAAAGGACTGCACACCCTACCCGCTTGCGAATTGTTCGGGTTAGCGCCTGGCGACGCGAGTGCGTGCCCGCAATCAGATAGGATTGCTGGCGCCGGAAGGTTCCGGCCCGGCGCGCTGGACGGTTTCGGGGACGTAGCGAAACACGATCCACGCCCCGACTAAGGCCAAAACTCCTCCGACAATGAATGGCAACTCGAAGAAGACCACCGCCAGCACTCCGGCCAGCAACGGCCCTAAGGTAAGGCCCAAGCCAAAACCCATCGTGATGAAGCCCATCTGCCTGCCTTCACCACCGCTGCGTGCCAGATCGGCCGCCAGGGCAAAACCCGGCGCGGCGACTCCGGCCGAGGCCAAGCCCTGTAACAGCCGCAAGAGGACCAGCTCCAGCGTGCTTCGCGCTTCTCCCAGCAGGACGGTCGCCGGCACCAGAAGACACAGACCCGCAATAATGACTCCCTTGCGGCCGACGTGGTCGGAGAGCCGTCCCAAGGGGATCTGGAAGAGCAGCCGACTGACCATGAGGGCACTGAAGGCGATGCTGAAGCCGATGGCGCTTTCATTGAGCCGGGAATTGAATTGCTTCTCCAAAGTGGCCATCAGGGAGAATGTCATGGACATGACCATTGTGGCGGCTGCAACTCCCACGATGCCCGGACTAAGCAGTTCCCGGTCTATGATCTTGAACGGACGGCGCCGGGCAGGTTCGCGATGGACAGGATTGGGAGGCGGCTCATGCACATAGACCTGCACCGCAACCAACCCCAGAAACACCGCGAATGCGCCTGCGTAAAAGGCGGCGCTGAAGCCCAGGCGCTCGTAGAGGATTCCCGCAAGCAGCGGGCCACCGGCAAAGCCTACCATGCGGAAGGTCGTATAGATGCCCATCGAACCGCCTCGAGTCTCCCTCTGGGTTACCGCCGCCATGAGCGCCATCGAGGCCGGCACCGTCAAAGCTACCCCGACTCCCTGTAACGAGCGCAAGAAGATCAGCTCCGAAAAACGGCGCGCCAGCAGGAAGCCCAGCGTTCCCAGCATCATGATGACCAATCCGGCCTGGATCAATAGCTTGCGCTTTCCCAGGTGGTCGCTCACGGCGCCCAGCACCGGCTGGCACATTGAATTGACGAGGCCATAGAGCGAAAGCAGCAGACCGACTCGAATCGGCTCAGGAAAAGGAAACCACGGCGCCGGCAGTTTCGCGACATAGAGAGGGATGACGACAAAAAGGATGCTGTTCCCGACGGCATCTCCCATTCGGGCCAGCGACAACGCGACAACAGCGCGATTTGCACCTAACTTCATGTCCTGTGTACGGTTCTCCTCCCTCAGGCCCTTTGGCCGGTTACCGGACGGTGCGGTTCCTCCAGATTTCCGTTTGCGAGTGGAAGTCCGAGCGATTCCGGGTGGTTGGATTTCACCCGTCCGCCGTCGTGGCAGAAGGAGAATCAATATTCCCGGCCTTCCTGGCGAATGTCCATATTTTTTTCGGGTTGTCAGCCCTGGCACCCGCGGCGTAGGTTATGATAGCCGCCTGTTCCACGACTGTAGGAGACGAGGTAACGAGTCTGTGTTCCGCCCGAGAAGGGCCAGTGAATCAGAGACTCGTTACCTCGTCTCCTGCAATATAGATGGATTGGGACGGTCTCTAGGTACCGCGCGTATTACTCGGGTCAGGCTGAGGACCGAGCCTCGGACAGTCGTTCACACTCTTCGGTCCAGGGTGGGAACTGGTTGATTTCGAACCAGTAGTGAAAGATGGCCTTTACAAGTTCAACCAACTCCTTGTAGGTCGAGGGTTTCATCACAAACGAGTTGGCGCCCAACTCGAATGCGCGCTGCACGTCGATCGGGTTATTGGAAGCCGAAAGGGTGATGACCGGCGTGCATCGAGTCTCAGGACGCTCCCGCATCCAAGCCAAAACTTCCATGCCGCCCTTTCGCGGCATCTTGATATCGAGCAGAACTAACCGGGGCGAGGGAAACTGGCGCCGGTTGGCGAAGGAACCGTGCCCGCTCAAGTAATCAAGCGCGGCCTGTCCATCTCCCACCCACTGGACCTGCCAGTGCAACTTGGCGGTGCGGCAGGCCTGGACAAAGAGCTCTTTGTCGCCGAGGTCATCCTCAACATGCAAGAGCGTGGGCGTCATCCCAATCCTTCCTGGCCAGGCCAACTCCAGCAGTGCAGCGTGCGCGCTTCGCCAGAGGTCGCCAACGCCGCAACGAAACCGGGAGCGGGAATCATTGAGCGCAAATGCCAGGCGGATAAGCTGAATCCAGCCGGCAGGGCAAGAAATGTGGCTTCATCGCCATTGAGGAACGAGACCTCAACCTGGTTCAGGGCGTGGCCGATGCCCTGGCCCGTTGCCTTCAGCCAGGCCTCCTTTCGCGTCCACAAATTGAAAAACGCCACCGCCTTGTGTTCCTCGGAAACGGTTTGAAAGATGGCGTTCTCTCGCGGCGAGAAGAAACGTGTGACCAATCGGTCCGCATCCTGAATGGGACGGACCGCCTCAAGATCCACGCCCACCGCCTGGTCTCGAGTGATGGCAAGCAGAGCGAGCGCGCCCGAATTGGAAAAATTGAACTCAAGTCCTGACCGCCGCGACCGGCCCGCGAGAAATGGCTTTCCGCGTTTACCGTAGTCGAACTCGATAGCGTCCGGTTCCAAGCTCAAGTAGCGTCCGAGAACTATGCGCAGCCGTCCGCGTCCCACGATGAAGCGGTGCCGGTGCTGGTTGAAGCGGAAGCGAGCCGCCCGGCGGCGCTCGTCGAGAGAAAGAACGGATTCCAATTCCGCAGAGCCTGCGGGAGGGCCGCCAAGTGGGATGGCCCAAACATGGACC
>JBJKSV010000798.1:0-5873 GCA_046703605.1 Limisphaerales bacterium | reverse complement strand
CGCCAGAAGGCTCTGTTCTGGTGTGATTTTCCCATTCGATCAGAGCCTCCTGGCGTCGGCTGCTACGACGACGGCGGGATTTCCAAGCACGTTCTCAGAGCTTTTCATAAGATTCGAGCCGGTTGCGGCGGCGCGCCAGTTCGCTGGCATAATGCCCACCCAAGGTCGCGGCATGCTCCGTAGCCCACTCTGTCAAGCGAGTTTCTCCCGCGGGCGGGGAATGGGTGCGGAGCAGATTCCGCATCAAGCCGTCGATCTCGTCCCGCGTGATGAACACGTCCCCGGTCATCTTGCCGATGATCGAAGCGATGGAGACTCCCACAGCGGGAGAAATCGAGACGATGGGCCGCGGTTTGCTAATGATGCGCCCGATTTCACTGACCAGGTCACGGTAGGTAAAGGTTTCCGGTCCAACCGCATCGACGGTCGAATTGGCCTGGCCGCGTCCCTGTTCAAGCGCCAGTTTGGCCAAGTCGTCCACGAACATCGGCTGGAGTTGGTATTGGCCGTCACCAAAGACTCCGAAGACAGGGAAATGGCGCAGACACCACGCGATGTTGTTGACGAGAATGTCCTCCTGTCCGAACAGGACCGCGGGCCGCAGAATCGCGTAAGATAGCCCGGACTCCTTCAAAGCCCGTTCCAGTTGCGCCTTGCCCCGGAAATACTCTAGCGGCGAGTCCTCCGAGGGATTGGTGATGCTGATATGGACCACACGCCCTACCCCCGCCACCTTGCAACTCTCGAACAATTTCAGCGTGTTCTCCACCGCCGCCGCTTGGGAGAACTCGTCCGTAGTGAACCGCACCCAATAGGTGTTGTAAAACACGGCCGCCCCTCTCAGCGATTCCGTCAGCCTCTCAGGATGTTCAAAATCGAGCGCGTGCGCCTCCACTTTGCCCTCGAACGGGTTGGCTCGGTTCATCGAATTGGTCAGGGTCCGGACCCGATGTCCCTCGCGCAAGAGCCTCCGGGCGATGTACTTACCCGAGAACCCGAAAGCGCCGGTCACCACGTGGAGATCGGACTGGCTTGCGTCGCCTTCGGCCGCTTGGGTTGTGGGACGCTCGGACATGCCTCAATAAGCCACACGCCGCAATCCGCGGACACGGTCAAAGGCCACATCCCGGAACGTGCCGCCGCAAGACCCGGGTGAAGGAATCGTTGGCACCTTCCTTGAGCGAGAGCAGGAGCTTTTAAACGTCATCATCGATAGTGATGGTCTTACTCATGCGCGAACCATACACGAATGATTGGAGCCAATCAACGTTGTGGCGCTGCGAATTCACACCAATGAACACGAATCAGGGGGCCATTCGTGTTCGTTGGTGTCCGTTCGTGGTTAGAGCGATGCATAATGAGAACCGCCGTTGCTGGATGGACATGCCTGGTGTTTTGTGGGATAAAGCGGACGTTGGTATTCATGGTTTTGCCGTAGATGAGCCTTTCCGACCATTCAAGGGGCCTTTTCAAAGGGCTGCATTTGCCGCGCCCGCGCATTCGATTGCCTTTCGTGCGCGAGTTGCGTCATTACTCCTGGCCCAAGGCACGGAAGGACCTGATAGCCGGTGCGACCTTGACGCTAGTCTCGATTCCCCAGGCCATTGGGTTCTCGCTCATCCTCGGGCTGCCGCCAATGGTGGTGATCCTATCGGTGGTCGTTGGCGGGTTTGTCAGCGCGCTCTTCTTTTCGTCCTATCACCACGTTTTTGGGCCGACGACCTCCGTCTCGCTCATCACCGCGGCGACGATCACGGCCAACGCCGACCTCGTTGACAAGCTGGCTCTGCACCCGCTCCAACTGGCCGCTTACCTGGCGCTGCTCATTGGAATTATGCAGTTTGTGGCGGGCCTCTTCAGCTTCGGCGAAGTCACCAAGTTCATTTCGCGTTCGGTGGTAGTGGGTTATACCGCCGCCATTGGCGTGTTGCTCATGGCCAGCCAGTTGGGCAACGCAATGAGATTTCACAGCACCCCGGGCGAAAACCTCTACCAAGCCATCGAGGAGACTCTCAAAGCCGCCGCCCACGGGACTTTTTCCTGGTGGGCGATAGGCATCGCCCTGCTCACTTTGGGCATTTTCATCGGCCTCAAGCGATGGCGCCCAAGCTGGCCGGAGGCGCTCATTGGCCTGGTATTCCTTGGCATTGCCAGCCACATCTTTGCCTATCTCCATCCCGCGATGCCCTTGCCATTCCGGATTGTAAAGGACGAAGGCGTGTTGGCGGCGGTCTTGCCGCAACTTGCGCACCTACCCTCGTTCCACACGCAATATATCGTCATCCATCGCCTGGCCAGTACCGCCCTTGCCATCGCCATCATCGGCATGCTCGAGGCCTCCGCCATTACAACTTCTCTCGCCGCCAAAAGCGGCCAGCACCTGGACTCCAACCAGGAACTGATGGGCATGGGCGCCGGGAATATCGCCGCGGGCCTGTTCGGCGTCACCCCGGGTTCCTCCAGTTTCACCCGCTCGGCGGTCAATTACCAGAGCGGGGCCAATTCGCAGCTCTCCTCCATGTTGAGCAGCGTCTCGGTGCTTCTCATCCTGCTCTTCATGACGCCGGTCTTCAACTACATCCCCGTGGCCGCCCTGGCCGCTCATCTCATGCGCATCGGCTACAAACTCATCAACCGGCCCCAGATTCGCATCGCGACCCGTTCCACCCGCTCGGACGCTATCGTGTTCTTCGCCACTTTAGGGGCGGCCCTGTTCTTTAAGCTGGACACCGCCATTTACATCGGCATTGGCGTCGCCCTGGCTTTGTTCCTGCAAAAGACCAGCCGTCCGACACTGGCCGAGTACTCCTTCACTGAGAGTGGCGCCCTGGCCGAGCTGCCGGACCGCTCCCGGCGCTCGCATCCGCAGATTTCCATTATCCATGTCGAGGGAGAGCTGTTCTTTGGCGCGGCCGAGATCTTTCAAAGTCATATCCGCCAACTGGCCGAAGACCACAACATCTGCGTCTTCATTCTCCGGATGAAAAACGCCCGGCACCTCGACGCCTCGACCATGATGGCCCTGGAATCGCTCCACGATTACCTGCGAAAAACCGACCGCTACCTGCTCATCAGCGGCTGCAGCCAGGATGTCATCCGCGTCCTCCGAAACAGCGGCCTCCTCAAATACATCGGCGAAGAAAACATCTTCCCCACCGAAACCAACCCCACGGTTTCAACCCGCCGGGCATTGCTGCGCGCCAGGGAATTGCTTCCCGAAAAGGAACCTGGCGTCCGCCTCTTCTATGACCGACCGAGCAAGACCGGCGGCAGTCAGGCAACTGACTCCGGGACTCAAGCGGATTACGAGATCTGACGGATTGCCTCCGCCGAGTCCACCGGTCTCTCGTTATCTCGTCCCGCGCGGTACGCAGGGCAGAATTCCGCCTTCCCGCGACAGTTTCGACCATCAATCCCGCCCTTTGGGCGGCGGGCGAAGGCGATTTGTGTAGGCGGCCTCCACGTTGTCGAAGAACAGGCCTTGGAACTGGCCGGGGGCCAGCTTGGACTGAGTCAACTGAAACTGATGCGATACATCCGGCGCCAGAGAGGAGAGGTCAGCATACCACCCGACAAACGAATTCTTTGCACCGATGTCGTAGATAGTCATGTAGGCCGGGGTGAGCGCGACTGTTTGTCCATCGATCCGCAGCGACACCGGCATGGACGGCTTTGGATTGGCCACGTTGAGGAACAACAGCAGACGGTAGGAGCCAAGCCAGGTGGCCCGCAAATCATCCGCGGTGTAAGGGATCGGCCACGCAGCCTTTCGCGCCTTGAGTTGATCAAAGACACGCGAAGGAATGGTGATATCCGCCTGGTAAACGCCACCGGTGAAATCCGGGTCGTAATGCCCGACCTGCTGGAGACGGTTGAAGGGCGCGCCGGCAAAGTGAACTGTTGCATCGATAAGATTACCACGCCGCTGGAAGGAGGTGGACACGCCGTTGACCCTAACCGCCGTGACATCCTGCGCCTTGGGCAAAACGACTCGCAGAGCGGCACGGCGGCCGATTTGGCCGGTCACCTGCGTGAGGGACAGAACGCCATTGTGAATTGCGGCGGTTCCGCGGGCGCCCAGCAACAACGGCTGCGTGGGTTCCGGGGCCTTGGCGATTTCCAACACCAGCGCGTCCGCGCCCGGCATGGGGAGGGATACCGAATCGCCCAGGCGCCAGAAGGCCCCGCTGGGAGGCGCAAAGAGCTTGCCTTTCTCGGCATCGGGATAGAGTTGACGAAGAATGAACGGCCCGCCGTGGGTCAGCCCGATCGAGCCGTCCAGCGTGAACTTCGCCTCCAGTGGCCGGTAATTCGGGTTGAACAAAAACACATATCCATGCCCCTTCTTAAACGCCGCGGTTCCATCCACGCGCCCTTATTGCGGCTGGTTCAGGATTGGATGCAGGTTGCGCAATGTATCGAGGTTCTCATCCACCCACTTGAACCAGCCTCGCATCCATTGTTTGTCCGCTGTTGAAAAGTCCTTGAACTCATTGGTGTCGCGCGCGGGAAGGTAGTTCACCACAAGGTTGAAGGGCCCGGTGCCAATCGCCGAAATAACTGAGTAGCGCCAACCGAGATAATCCCAATCGCGCCGGCGAAAGGCGGTGCGCGGCATGGCGCCGGAGGCATCCTCTCTCGGAGTTTGATGAGTCATATAGCCGGCGATGATTTGGATCGGCGCGAAATTCTTGACGCGATACCACCACGCGGCCCATCGTTGGCGGTCGGCTGAGACACGGTCCCAATGCAAGTCCGGAAAGGCCTGGAAACTCACCGGCTGCTCATCCCCGGTGAGGGGATGCGGATAGGACCCGGCCAGCCAGGTCCAGGCCCCGTAATACTGATACTGCTGGCGCCCATCGATGACCGCCTTTGGAAGCGCCCGGCGTAATTTCTCCAGCACCCGCCGACACCCATACCATTGTGCGTAAGGGGTGCTCAGGGCGTGGGGATTGCCTAGCAGCCAGTAATCGAAAGACCAGCCGTCTATGCCAGTGGCCTTCTGGAAATTGAGCAAAAGCTTCAGCCACCAATCCTGGAAACTTCGCTGGCCGCTATCGGCTTGGCCGGTCCCGGCCGTCCACCGCGGATTTTGCTTAAAGGGCAAGCTCGGATAGGCGTAGGCCATCAGTTTCAGCCCCTCCCGCCGCGCGTACTCGAGCATGCCTTCAATCACGGCAGGAAGAGGGTCTCTACCAGGATACCAGGCATTGGTGCGGATCTGCTGGCCGAGACCCATCCACAGGACATTCTCCCATCCCCAGGAATCGCTATTGGCGGAGACAGAGGAGAGGAGGCTGTTGGCCGGCGTGTAGAGCACGTCGTGGCAGCCCACAGCCGCCGCCTGGTCCAGAATGCGCTTATAT
This sequence comes from Limisphaerales bacterium, assembly GCA_046703605.1. Classification (GTDB taxonomy): domain Bacteria; phylum Verrucomicrobiota; class Verrucomicrobiia; order Limisphaerales; family UBA8199; genus JAJYHY01. The sequence goes on along the minus strand of JBJKSV010000798.1, from coordinate 504 downwards.
TCCGCTTGGCCGGCGGGCGTGCCGACATCGATCTGATAGTCATTCTCGCACCAACCGAAATGCACACGAGTCGCGCGCGTGGGACGCCACAGCAGAAAGGCGCGCACACAATCCGAGAGCGCGTCCAATTCCGCCCGGTCCATCGTTGGCCCCTGTGACGGCGCTGTGCCAGGAATGTATTGCCATTCAGGGATTTGGTTGACGGGATAGGTTACTCCACTGAGGGTGTACGGCCCCATAAGCAGACGGTCCGACTTGAACCTCCCGTAATTCATGTTCCAAACCAGGACCGGGGAGTAGGCGGCGAGCAGGTTTTGGCCGGTGACTGAAATCTCGGCATACTGCGGCGCTATCTGGAGGTCCAGAAAGAGCCCGTGGCTGACCGGAGTGCCGGCGCCGTCATCGAACCGCAAAAGACAACCGCTATTGACAGGTTGCTGCGAGGCAACCGCCATTGCCAAGCCACCTCTCATTACCTCCAACCGGTCCACCACGAAATTCGTC
>JBJKSV010000797.1:0-14337 GCA_046703605.1 Limisphaerales bacterium | reverse complement strand
GTTCCGGCCGACACGGTTGCGACAGACTACCGCAGAGAAAATCGGACCCGCATCCTGCCATTTATAACCGATGTCATTCGGGCGGGGCAGCCCCTGAAGTCGGCCGCCGACGCTGGGCTGTTGCACGAGGTCGCGCTTCAGATCAAGTCCGCTCCTCGACTGTATTTGGGCCAGAGCAAGTGGAAGAGCTATTTCACGTGGTTGGTATTGGCAGCGGCGCTGGTGCCGCTGCTCCTATTGATAAAGCAAAAGAAACGAAGAATGAGTAGAGTATGAAATCGAAACTTGCACTCGCCCTGGTTCTTGCAGGTGCCCGGCGGACGGTGGCGCGGCCGCGCATCGAGCGGTGTGGCGTCGTTTGCGCCCCGGCACAAGACCGCGCTTATGTGCTTGCTGCTCTTCCTCGTTGTCTGGAAGACATTCGTCCCCTGCCTCGACGACGGCTTCGTCAACTACGACGACCCAGCGTACGTCTATGATAACCCGCACGTGACCTCTGGCCTTACGTGGAGGAACGTTTTGTGGGCATTCTCGAGCTCGACGGTTGCCAACTGGCATCCTCTCACCATGCTCACGCACGTCTTGGACTGGCAGCTCTACGGTACAAGGCCGTGGGGACATCACCTAGCCTAACTTCGTTTTTTGCATTTGTAAGTCGCTGGTGTTCAACGGCCGGGCATTTTAGGCACTACAAAGTCGCCGGCATATTCATGGCGGCGGACTTACGACTTTTGAGGTTGCAAAAACCGCAGCGTTATCGTTAACCCCTAAACGAAGTCAGGCTAGTGACAGGTGTGGGTACTGAAGGCACATCTCCTCCGGACTAGACCCGTGAGCGAGCCAATCCCTCACGACTTCGATTACCTCCACATTTGTATCGTCGATCCACGCGCGCCTGCGGTTGTCGAGGTGGATGTGCGTTGAAGTAGCTGTTAAGTCCATGGGTTTAGGTTGGGTGAGAAAGACGCCGGCCGCAAGGCATGCCTGGAGGCTGGGCGGCGCCGAGGCTTGGCTAATGCGTCATCAAGTAGAAAATGATGTTGATAGCCAGGGGATAGGCGCGTTTTTCAGAGAATTCGTGGAAGAAGTAATCGCTTTCGCCTTCGCGTTCCCAGCCGTCGCCGTTGTCGCAGTTGTGGGTGGCGATAACCATGATGCGTCCCCTGTCATCATAAATGGCCCGAACATGCATATTGATGCATTCTTCCCAGCCGCCGCGGTCCCACCGGCCTTGGCCCTCGCGTGGATGGCGCTCCCAAGTGACGCCGTCGTACTGGCTTCGGATGCCTTGGCCGATATTGGGTGTCTGGAGTTTGTTGAGAGGGCCTTTGAGGTCGAAGACACAGTGGAACAGCGGACTGCTCATGGGGATGTCAACGAATTTGCGTCCTGGCAGCACCCGCTCTATCTGGCGCTGCATGTAATCCCATTGCCACTTGCCCCAGAAATCGTCCAGCATCAATACGCCGCCATTGAGCAGGTATTTGCGGAGGATAGGGACTTCATCATCTCGAAGCGAGAGGCCACCTGGCTCCACCGTATAGATGAAGGGATAGTTGAAGAGGGCCGGGTCGGTCAGACGAATGACCCGGCCATCAGGACTGGTCTTCAGGGACGTAACCTGCTGGAGCCGGAAGGATAGATTGAGGTCGCTATCGGGAAAATCGGTCCACCAGTGGCCGGCCGTAGGCGAGCAGTCAGCGCCCCGGTCGCGCCGGATGCGGACAAACGTGAAGACGTCGTGTTCAAAGCCTGGCGTGTTGGTCCACATTGGGGTGCCGGTGCTGTGTTCAGGCGCCTCTCGGGCGGTCTTGCAGGTCTCGTACTCCGGGCGCCAGCCTTCACCGCCACCCCACCCCCACCAACCGCGGCGCTGGGCGACCGCAGCCACGGCAACTCCAAGCAACAGAAGGAGAAGCATGCGGACGCTCGCGCGACTCGTGCGGTGTCTGACTACTTGATAGCGCCTGTGAAATATGGAGGTAAGAGAGCAGGGAGCCGGGGCGGGCGCCCACCGCCGCAGGCGGGCCACGAGAACGGCCGCGCCTTTTTTCAAAATAAGGGCATAGGCCTTCACAATTTCGCCTCCATCACCCGGGCCGAACCGGAATTCGCTTCATGGCTGTTATAATAGCGCCTAAAAGGCCCTGGGGCAAGTCCGCCGGTCGAGGGTCGAGGGGCGGAGGCGATCGGTGGATGGTGGATGTTGCTTGTTGGCCCTTGGCTAATCGCCCAGGATCTGCCTACCTCCCGCCCTCCTGCGTAAAGGGCGCTGCCTCCGCGATCTCCGCCGCGAGGTTCTCCTCCAGCAGGCCGTACTGTTTGAGCTTGTATTGGAGCGTGCGGCGGCTGATGCCCAGGGCTTTGGCGGCCTCTTCGCGATTGCTGGTGACGTGAGCTAAGGTCTGTCGGATGAGCAGCCTCTCGACTTGGGCCAAGGGCGTGCCGGGGCGGACCGTGAAGGTGGTGAGCCGCCGGTCGTACTCGCGCAGAGACTCCGGCAGGTGATTGACCTGGACGACGGATTCGGGGCAGGTAATCACCAGGCGTTCAATGACATTTCGCAATTGGCGGACATTGCCTGGCCAGGGATAACGCTGACACAGTTGGAGGGCCTCGGTCGAGAAGCGTTTCCTGCGGCGCTTGTGCTTGGCACTGAAGTGCTCCAGGAAACTCTCCACCAGCAGCGGAATATCCTCCACCCGTTCTCGGAGCGGGGGCATGACAATGGGCACAACCTGGAGCCGGTAAAAGAGGTCCTCGCGAAAGTTGCCCTCCGAGACGGCTTTCTGGAGGTTCTTGTTGGTCGCCGCGATGACCCGCACGTTGACCTGGATCACCTCCGAACCGCCGACCATGCGGAAGGCGCTGTCTTCGAGCACCCGCAGGAGGTCTCCTTGGCCTTTTGCCGATAAGTCCCCGATTTCATCGAGAAACAGCGTTCCGCGGTCGGCCATCTGAAATCGTCCGGGCTTGGTGGCAATCGCGCCGGTGAACGCGCCCTTGACGTGACCGAAGAGCTCCGCCTCGAGCAACTGGTCTGTCAGGGCGGCGCAGTTCACGGAGATAAATGCGCGCTCGCGTCGGTCGCTCTCCAGGTGAATCGAGCGGGCGACGATCTCCTTGCCGGTGCCGCTTTCGCCTTCGATCAAGACAGTGATGTCGCTGTGGGCCACCTCGCTGATGAGGCGCACGACGGCCCGCATGGGTTCGCTATCGCCGATGAGCAGGCTCGGCTCCGGGCGGGTGCGCAGGCGGGAACGCAACTCATTGTTCTCGGCAACGACCGCCTGGAACTCCAGCGCCTTCTGCACCAGGGCCCGCAACCGCTTCAAATCGAGCGGCTTGGGCAGGTAGTCGTAGGCCCCCTGTTTCATCGCTTCGACCGCACTCTCGACCGTGCCGTAGGCGGTCATCATGATGAAGAGCGTGTCTCGGCTGCGCTCGCGCACCTCCTTGAGCAATTCCAAACCGCCCATTTCCGGCATCTTGATGTCGGAAATAACCAGGTTGTAAAGGCGCTGCTCCGCCAAGCGCAATGCCGACCGAGGGTCTGTAGCCCCATCGACCATGTAACCCTCGCGGCGCAGGGCTTCCTGGATGCCTGCGCAGAGCCCCTGTTCGTCGTCCACCACCAGGATTCTTACCTTGGAGCGCTCCACAACCCGAAATGTTAGAGGGCCTTGGGGGGACTCAGGGGCAATGCAATGCGAAACACCGCCCCGCGCGGGGTGGCATTCTGAGCCGTGAGACTTCCACGGTGCGCCACGATGATCTGCTGCGCAATCCATAGTCCCAGGCCGTGGCCTTCCTCCTTGGTAGTAAAGTAGGGATCGAAGATCGAGGCGAGGCGTTCGGGCGGGATTCCCGGTCCGCTATCATCCACTTCGACCGCGACCATGCCCTCACTGGTGCTAAGCCTGACCGTAATCCGTCCGTTGCGCTCGATGGCCTGCATGGCATTGATCACCAGATTGACCAGGACCTGCGTCAATCGAACCGGATCGGCCATCACCTCCGGCACGGCATCCTCCTGGCAGGTGAGAACCTCTATCGAGCGCGCCGCCGCCTCCGGGCGCAGCAACTCGCAGGCGTGAGCCACTATTCGGGTTAGCGAAACGGGCTGCAGCTCCAGGTCCGACGGCCCGGTCAGGCGAAGGAACTGCGAGACAATGCTTTCGAGCCGGTGGAGTTCCCCATGAATGATCGCAAGGCGGGACCCGACTTGCTGCCGCACCTCCGGCGCCAAGCCCCCCAGGTCCTCCTCCAACAGTTGGACGTGGACATCGAGCGAACTGAGCGGATTCCGGATCTCGTGCGCCAGCCGCGCCAGGAGACGCGCCAGCAGGTCCCGCTTTTCCGATGCCGCCTTCTGCGGGGTCTCTTGCCCAAGCTCTGTTGCCAGAATATCCAGCAAGCCATGCTGCCCGCCAGGAGTGGCTTTGTCAACGGGTGGGCAACGGCCCCCTACGGCCAACAACGAACAAGAAACATCCAACTAGTGACCGCGAAACAAGCGAAAAACGCGAAGTGAGAAGGACACGGAGAGGGCAATGCGCATGGCCTGCCCACACGCCAACCTCAGGATCCAAAGTCCCTTTTTTGCGTATTCTGCGTATTTCGTGGTCCCCTAAGGCGGCCAGCTTTGGACACTCCAGTAGTCCAACAATCCAACTCTCCATCGCTGCGAGCCTCACCCCGCGAAGTCCGCGGCTTCCAGGGCGCTTTTGAGCGCCACCAGCGCGCGTGCTCGATGACTCAAATGGTTCTTGACGTCCTTTCCCAGTTCGGCAAAGGTTTCCGTGTAGCCATCAGGGATGAACAGCGGATCGTAGCCAAAGCCGTTGTTGCCTCGGGGAGCGAATCCGATCCTTCCCTCGCACACACCCTCGAAAAGCCGCGTCCGGAGCTCTGGCTCGCCGGCATAACACACCGGAGACGAACCTTCCGCCGCAACCGGGCAAACAGGCGTCAGAGCCAGGACACACCGGAACCGCGCCGTGCGATTTTCGCTGGGAACCTTCTCCAGCAATCGAAGGAGTTTAGCGTTGTTCTCGGTGTCCGACGCGTTCTTTGCCGGCTGGGAATCCAGTGCCGCAAACCGCGCCGAAACCACGCCGGGCGCCCCGTTTAGCGCATCCACCTCCAGCCCGGAGTCATCCGCCAGGGCATAGCATTCTTGCGGCTGCCCCAGGCTGGTTGGAGCGTTGGCCAGCCAACGGGCCAGCCCGACTGCTTTCTTTGCTGCATTGCCTGCGAAGGAGGGGTGGTCTTCCACGACGTTTGGGGAAGCGGGAAAATCCTGCAAGGTCAGGTAATTAAGCGCCGAACCGAGAATCGACCGGATCTCCGCGGTCTTGTGCGCATTGCGCGTCGCCAGAATCAGGAGCACAGCTTCAGGTGGGTAATGCGGAAGATGGCGCCCGTGGGTTCATTGGGCAGGCATTGGATCTCCCAGCCATGCGCCAGGACAATCTGTTGAACGACGGCCAATCCGAGGCCGGTGCCGGTTGCCTGGGTGGTAAAGTAGGGTTTAAAGATTTCCGCGCGTTTATCAGGCGGTACGCCGGGTCCGGTATCGCGGATGTCGAGGGAGGCCTCGGTGGCGCCGCGTTTTTCCGCGATGACCAGGATCTCACCGCCGCTGTTCACCGCCTGGATTGCGTTGAGCAGGAGGTTGAAGAGGGCCTGGCGAAGTAGTTGCTCATCGGCTTCGATTCGAAGGCGGTCGTCCTTGACCTGGAGGGCAATATTCTTTTCCTGGAGATCATGATTGAGGGTGCGGACGACCTCGTTGACAGTAGCGCCGAGGGAGAGGACGGCTCGATGGACCTCGCGGGGACGCGAGTAGTTGATAAATTCGTTGAGTTGAGAGGCCACCTTGTCAGCCTCATTGATAATGTCGCGGGATTTGGCCTGGATCTCCTGGGGCGCCTGGGGTTGCTTGGAGATCATCTGTGCCAAGCCCCGGATGATGTTGAGCGGATTCCGCGTTTCATGGGCCAGCCCAGCCGCCGCGAGGTTCATTTCCTTGAGATGGGTGTTAAGCTCGCTGGCGCGAACGAGACGGATCTGAAGTTCGGAGGTCTTGGCGAGGTTGCGCCAGGCCAAGCCGGACCCCATGGCGGCAACGCCGGCAAAGAAAGCCACGACAAAGCGCATCCAGAGGTCCTGCCACGACGCCGCGTGAAGTGTATCAATGGACATGGCCAGAGCCAGGCCGTGGAGTTCCCGCTTCTGGACGATGTCCCGGTATTCCTTGTCACTGAGGCCCCAGGCCCAGAATGGGCGCCTGGGCCAATGCCCATGTTCTCCGGGCCTGCCGCGGCGTTCATTGGGAGGCGGGGGGGGCGGTTCAGAACGGTTCGAGGAAGCGGGGTCTTGCCGCCTTGGAGGCGGACGGAAGCCCCTTCTCTCGCGCATGGAATTCGTAAATGGGGGGGTAACGAACAGGGTCGCCTTGCCGGTCCGGTCTCCTTCAGGTATTGGGACTCCCTCGATGGGATAAACTACCGTCATGGCTTTGGCGCCCCAACGTTCGCCCTGCTGGAAGATACCCTTGTTGTCCGGGTCGATTGGGGGGCCAGCGGAGGCGACAGTCTCTCCCTTCGCGTTGTAGAGGGCAACGGAGATGACCTCACCCGATTTGAACAACTCGTTGGTTTGGCCCATGACCAATTCATCCAGGATGGGTTGGAGCCGTCCCTGAAAGACCTGCCCCCGGAATTGGAGGCCGCGGATTGAGGCGCCGATGGTATTGGCAATGGCCTTGGAACGATTGCGGAGGGATGTCTTGGCGTCCTCCTTGAAGCGGATGTGTTCCTGGGCCTGCCAAGCCACTACCAGCACCCAGACGGCCAGGAGCAGGCCATAGACCAAAAAATTACGGCGGCGATCTTCCATATTCAGCCACTACTTAGTGCCACTTGGTACTTATCCATACCTGCGATTAGGATATTTGATCATTGGTGACGAACAGTCCAGTCCTAAGTTCCAGCGAAGCGAGCCGGCGCCCAGACGCCCTGTTCTCGGCAGCGGCAATTGAGAATTGATTGTCTCGCAACATTCGCTCCTCATTACTTGCGGCGCGTTGGGTGCTTGGCCGGTTCTTTGTTTGGCAGGTTGTCGAGGAATTTGTCGAGTTCCTTTTCTGAAAAGGCCTTGGGAGCATCGGAGCGCACCTTCTCGCGCGCGGAAACCGAAGCCAACTCGGTGGGGATCGGCACAACGTGCGGGGTAAGAAAGATGAGGAGTTCCTGTTTGCCGTTGCTCTTCTGCTTTCGCTTAAAAAGGTTGCCGAGCACCGGGATATCGCCCAGGAGAGGGATTTTGGTCTCGTTGATGACCTTTGTATCCTGCATGAGGCCGCCAATAATGACGGTCTGGCCGTCCGGAACGACCGCCACGGTGTCGGCACTCTCGATCTTGATGGCCGGGACGCTGATATTGGCCGAGATTTGGGTCTGGAGGGTTTGATCCACCGAGGAGATTTGCGGTTGGATGATCATCTCGACTAATCCATCGGCCGTGATAAAGGGCGTGACAGTGAGGATAACGCCGACCTTCTGGTAGGTGACGGAGTTGATGACGTTGCCGTAGTTGTCATACCGGGTGCTGTTGATGATTGGCACCTCCTCGCCCACGGTGATCTCGGCCGGTTGATTGTTCCGCGCCAGGACCGAGGGGCGGGAGAGGATTTTTGCCGATTGCGCCTGGGCGATGGCGCGCAGTGTCACTTGGTAATCCTGGCCGAGAATCTGGAAGAGTCCGGCGCCCGGCGAGGAGATTGGGCCGGAGGGATTCTGGAAACTGGTGATCGGCTGGCCCAGCGCATTCAGAGCGCCATTAGTCGCCACGGTGTTAAGGGCGGAGAGTCCGAAGACATCGGCGGCGTTGGCTTTGGTCGAGTTACCGATGTTCCTGGCCCAGCCGCCCTCGATGCCGATGTCCGAGCCGTTGTTATAAGTCACTTCCATGAACACCACCTTGATGAGCACCTGCGGCTTGGGCCGGTCGAGGTTGGACAATACTTCGGAGACGTACTTGGTGGTGTCTTGATCGGCAATGACCATCACCCGGCGGGTTTGGGGGTCGATGGAGAAGTAGGCGTCGCCAACGGTGCCATTGGGTGTATAGGAGCGGGTGCTGGAGCTGCTGCTGGCGCCCCGGTTCCCGCCGCCCCGGTTGAGTTGGGCTTGGACCTGAAGCGCCGTGGTGAGACCCAGGGCGAGCAAAGCCAGGAGGCGCCAAGCCGGTTTGAAATGTTGTTTCATGTGGCCGTTTCCTTTACCGCGTTAGAGTTGTGGTTAATGGTTCTTAGGTTAAGGGGGCTAGAATCCCAGGCCGCCGCCGCGGGAGTTGCCTCCGAAACCGGAAGTGGTGGTATTGTTGTACTGTTGGGAGGTGCTGCGCTGGGTCAGCGGGTTGCTGGTTCCGAGCAAGGATCCGCGCGTGTTGCTATTGTTGGCGCGCATGGTGTTGTTTTTGTTGAAGAGGTCCTGCATGACCTGGTACACGTCCTGGGGATCCGCGTACCGCAATTCATAAGCAGATACCATTTCCTTCTTGGCCGCGCTGGCGTCGATTTGGGCCACCATCTCGGCTATCTGAGGCATCATTTGCGTGGAAGCCGTCACGATGAGCGAGGAGGTGCGCGCGTCGGCGACGGCTACGACCTTGTTCTTTTCCTGGCTCCGATCGGTCGTGCTCTGGTTGTTGTTGCCTCCGCCAAACGGCCCACGGAAGAACCGGAAACGTCCACCGCCGCGCATGTTCCGGTTGTTGGACTGGCTCTGATCGGGGAAGAGTTGGGAGAGCTGGTCGGCCAACTCGGTGGGGTCGGCGTTTTTGAGGTGAAAGACCCGGATCTCGGTGACATCGGCAATAGGTTTATCTATCTGCTCCACCATGTCTGAAATCGTCGTCATGAGGTCGGAGGGCGCGCTCACAATGAGGGAGTTGGAATAGTCGTCGGCGGCAGCAACGACTCTGGAACCGGCGGCGTTGGCTTGATTGTTTGCCTGCTGACCACCTTGGCCTCCGAAGCGCCCGCGGAACATGGCGAACATCCGCCCGCGAGGGCCGCCCTGGTTTTGAGAGCTAGTGTCCGGCGCGTAAATCTGCTGGATGATGGTGGCCAGTTGTTTGGCATCGGCGTAGTTGAGAGGGAAGACCTTGATTGTGGCGATTGAGGCCATGGAAGTGTCCAGGGCATGAACGATTTCGAGCATGCGCCGAATTTGGGTCTTGGTGGCGACCATGATGAGGGAGTTGGCGCTTTCGTTCACGGAGAGCGTGGCAGTGGTGGGCAGGAGCACCTGCAGGTTTTGCATGAGCTGGGTGGCATTGGCGTGGCGGACCGGAATAATGCGGGTGACGACTTCATCCGACTTTTGGATGTCAGACGGATTGCTGATCACAGCAACATCAGTATCGGCGGTTTTGGCATTCTCAAGGCTGATGACGTTGAGAATCCGTCCGTCCTGAACAAGGGCATAGCCATTCTTGTGCAGGACGGAGTTGAGGAGGTCCACCGCCTCGGCTTTGGAAACCGGGTCCTTACTGTAAATATCGACAGTGCCTTTCAGGTCGGTTTCTTTGTTGATGATGAACCCGGCCGCGTCGCTGAGGTAGTCCAAGACCAGGTTCAGTGGAGCGTTGCGGAAATTCAAGCGCAAGCTGTCGCTGGAACCGGCTTGGGCAGCGGCCGGCTCAGAGGCGGTTGAGGCCGCCGGAGCCTGTGCTGGGGACACGTCCGGCGCCGGGGACACGTGAAGGTCTCCGACCTCGGACGCGGAGAGCGAGGCGGGTTTGGATTGGGCGTTCTGGGCTGGGTCGGCGGCCATGGCGCAAAGGCTGGCAGTCAGGCCCGCTGTGAGGATGAGAGTAGGGACAAGTTTCATAAGCGATTCATTTTCCTTTTTCTTCTTTTTCACGTCGTTGCTTTAAGCGCTCCAGGATGCTTTCACGTTTTTCGTTGCCGGCTGAATGAGCGCGCGGCGCGGGATCAGAATGCGAGGCGGACATGCTCGAAGCAGAAGAGGAACTGGAGGCATAGGAAGCGGCGTGAGTTCCCACAACCCACGGTCCATGCTCCTCGCGCCTGAGTTGCATACCGATGCGCAGTTCGACCTCTTTGCCTTCGGAGGCAAGTTTGACCGAGTTGGGGGTGATGGCAGCGACGGTGTATCCGGCGATGCGGTCGTTTACTTTCAAGCCCTTTCGATACTGCGGTTCGGTGCCGTCGAAGAGGGCGAAGGTCCCCCGAAAATAGCTGATAACACCCACGAGGGCGAAGGACTCAATAACCTTGGGGGCTGGAGGTGGAGGCGGCCTCTGCTCGTGGGCTTCGCGATTGGGATCGAAGATATTTCGTTCGGCGATGATCTTGAAGGCGGAGAAGTCCATTCCCGGGACAGCCTGGTTGGGTTGGTGGATGGTGGAGGATGGATGGTGGATGGCCGATAAGGCAGCCTGGTTGGTGGGCGCGGCCTCGCCAGTCACGGCGGTCTGGTTGGGTTGTTGGGGGGTGGATGATGGATTGTGGATGGTGGATGCGGCAGCGTGGCCGCTTGAATCGACCCCGCCAGCCGTGCTGGCCTCGCCGGATTGTTGGATTGCCGGATTGTTGGAGGTTGGAGGTTCGGTTCTCAGTTCTCCTGCGGGGGCCTGGCCGTCCGGGGTCGGAGTGCGGGTCTCCTGGGCTAGCACGGGGCCGAGAAGACCAAGAACCAAACCGGCGGTTATAAGTTGACGGGGGATGAGCTTCATGGTTGTGGCTGGGCTTTCGGGGTAAGGACCAAGCCGCTGAATTCGAGGCTGAGGCCGAGTTGCTTGCCCGTCTTGTCGCGAGAGGCAAGCTCGACCGATTCGAGTTTCAAGGCCATGGGGTTGCTCTCGAGGTCGTAGAGGAACTTGCTTAGGGAGGAGATGTCGCCGGAAGCATCGACGCGGCAATCGTAAGTCATATACTCATCGGCATCCTGTTTCCACTGGGGAGTGGTGGCGGTGACGGTGCTGCCGCTGTCCTGTGCCCATTGGTTGATGGCCTTGTACACCTGCTGTTGCGTGGCAGTTTGATTGTTGGGAAGGGAGTTGCGGCGGATCATCTCCCAACGCCGCCGGATAATCTGCTCGCGCGCGATGAGGGATTTGCCCTGAGTGATGTCATTGTGCAGCTTCGTGATACGTTCGGAGCGCGTGTCCCACACCCCCTTGAGGGGGGTAAGCACAAGCCGGTCCGCCGCGAACAGGACGACGGCGGCGATGGCCAGTACCGTCAGCAATTGTTGGCGATTCTCAATTTGCACTGCTGCCTCCTTCACTCCACACGAAATTAAAGGTGAATTGCATATTGGGTGATTTTCCCCGCGTGGGTCCCATGCTTACGGCAGGGATTTGGGGAACGGCGCGGAGTTTCCTGACGGCCTCGAGCAGCGCCTGGTAGTCGCGCGCGGTGCCGGTGCAGGTGACCGAGTTCAGGTCTCGAATCTCGATGGTTTTGGCGGTCACACTGCCGTCCTCGGGAAAGGCCTCGGTTAACCGGCGCAGGATGTTCATTTCGCGCAATGACGTATCGAACCAGGGAAGAAATTGGGCGGTTTTTGCCTGGAGATCCTTCAACTCGGTGGCCTTGGTCTTGATGGTGTCCCATTGGGATTGGGCGCTCCAAATCTGCCATTGCTGAAGAAGAAATGCGCCGATGATCAACGCCGCGATCGCTCCGGCGGCGATGCCCGCTTGTTGCATCTTGCCCGAGGAGTATCGCGCCGCAAATTGCTGCCAGGCCGAGACGTGGGGAGGCAGGAATTCGAACGGAGATGTATCTCCAGTCAGCAGGCGAGTCGCCAGGCTGAAGGCGGGGGAGACTGTTGTCTCACGAGGCACTTGAACCTGGAAATCTTCGGGGCCATAGCCGCTCACCAGTTCGACTTCGAGCTGCATGGATTCCAGACGCAGCTCAATTTCGTCGGCCAACTGCTGCGCGAGGTCGCGCGGGCCGAAAATGCGGACATGGCGCACCGTCTCGCGCAGGGCTGAGGGGAGTTGACCCAGGGTGATGCGTACCTCACGCGCGACAACGTCCGCGTGCAGATGACGCTGGCCCGCTTCGGCTTCCAAGGCTCCTTCCAGGGCACGCAGGGCTGCCACGCCGCCGCCGCAGGTCACCTCCAGCCCGACGTGAGTCTCGCCGATGGCCAGGGCCAGAACGCCACGAGCGGGGTCGCCAGCGGGGGGTTGCAGCGCCAATAGACCGAGCGAGAAGCTTACGGGCCGGAGCTGCGCGGCGCGAATCGCCTGCTCGACCAAGGCGACCTGGCTGCGCGGAACTCCAACGAAGGTGGCGTATTGGTCGCCAGAACTGGAGGCGTAGCGGGAGGCGCCGTGCAGGAGGGTCGAGACGTCGCATGGAAACCCGCGCTCGGCCTCGATTTGCAGCAAGCCGGCGATTTCGGCTTCCGGGAGTTTTGGAAGCGCGGTGTGTGTCGTCAGGGCCCATTTGAGCGGCAGGCCCATCACGCACCGTCGCTCGCGTATGCCAGCGGCATCGAGATGATTGCGGATTTCGCGGCCCACCAACTCGGGATCGTTGGTCAGCGGGTCCAGAGAGAGCGTGGCCGAAAAGCTCTGCTGGAGCTGGACCGAACCGTTGGTGCGGCGAAGCACGACGCCTTCGAGCTTGCCTCCGTCCAGTGTCAGCCCGAGCACACTGGACCCCTTTTGACGCGCCGGCAAGCGGAGGTTCCCGAAATCGATTTTTAACAAGTTGCTCATCGTGTGTTTTGTGCCAGGAGCCAGGTTTGGCGGACGTATTTGCCCAAGGCCCACCCGAGGTGGCTCAGGTCCTGGCGATAAATGATTTGCGGCGTGCCACTGCTCACGTCGAATACGAATTTGACCCGGCGATAACCGCGGCCAAAAGGGCCGACAGCGGCGATATCGGCGGTGAACTGGTAGCTCTCGGTTGTGATGTAATCGCCGGCTGCCAGGCTGGTGAGGGCGTCCTGATTGTTTTGGCCGAGCGCATCCACCACCCAGGCAACAGAGGTGAGTTTGTCCGGGTTTTGCTCCCGATAGGTAATCAATTGTTGAACCAGGTCAGGGCGGTCAATCAGGCCTGGCAGACAAGCCAGCACGGCCGGGCTGGCGGTATTGATGTTGACCCGCCCAATGATGAAGTCTCCGTTCGTTGCGGCGGTGATGTAATGGGCGATCGAGGCAAATTCGTCGGAGGTCATTCCGCTTTGCATGTAGAATTGCAAGGGACTGACGAAGGTAGGAGGTGTGGCAGCGGCACCAGCCGCATTTCCCCCGCCAGGCGCCCCGCCTGCGCCTGCTTGTTGGCCGCCCGTGGCTCCCGCGCCTGGCCGCCCGCCGGCGCCCGGGCCGGCGGTGGTGGGTGTCAACGCACTGATGATTTGGTCGGCGCGCGAGCTGTCGAGGTTGGTCTGGAGAAGCGTGGTCAGGCCGCTGGTATCCACGGGGTTGATGTTGACCCTGCCGGTGTTCGGCTCGCGACTGTAAACCGTGACGTATTCGAGCAGGCCCGGATCGACGACGCCGTTCCGGTTGGTGTCCGCCTCGCTGGGATCGAGGACACCGTTGAGGTTGAAGTCCTCGCCGAAAAGGATGCCCATGTCGCTCGGATAGACCAGGCGAAGTTCATCGACGGTTTCGTAAGGGGCGCTCTTGCAGGAGTAGCCGGGTTGGAAGGTGGAGTAGATGCTGGGGCCGTCGCCGTTATCGGAGGTGGCGCCATTGGTATCGCGCCAATCCACGATATTGGCGGCCAGCTCGGGTGACATGTTGGTCAGTCCGTAGAGCAGGTTGGTCGTGACCGTATTCAGGTTGAGCTTCGAGTTCTCGTCGATCAGTCCGAAAAACACCTGGTCGGGCTGCATCTGGCTCTGGTAATCGCCGGCCCGCCCGATCAGCCAGAAGTGCGCGTTCCCTACCGGGACGGCCTCGCTTTGATAATCGCTGATATTCGGCACCGCCCCGTTGGTGGCGTATTGCGTGAGCACGGCCGCGACATAGCGCGCCCCGCCCTCGATGGCCTGGTCGGCGGCGAGCCCGCAGACGGTGTTGTCGGCAGCGCGCATCTCAAAGTTCATGGAGTTGGCAAAATACAGGGTTATCGTCACCAAGCCGAGCACAATCCAGAGGACGATGATGAGCAGCGAACCGGTGTTGCCTTTGGATGGCCGAATTATCGGCAACTGCCCGGACCTAGCTTTCTGACGCACGCAACAGGAGCGGGGGCGCCCACGCGCGGCGCCGGGGGCGTCAACAAACCCACCCCAGGGGGCTCCCGCGACGGGTTCCACCTTGTGAAGT